>JASFLV010000300.1:0-4112 GCA_050117915.1 Thioalkalispiraceae bacterium
CAAGAAGAAAATCATAGCTAACATGTTATTTTCCGATCCTGAGGCTCCAATCCCTGTTAAAGAGGCAGAAATCTCTAAAGACCGGGAACTGTTAAAGACCAAATTCAAGGGCCTGATGTTTACACCGGCCAATGGATTTTCTGAACATACTCTCGCGCATTTTCTGACTCTACAGAATCATACCCGACCTCCTAACCATCGTCTTACCGAGGTAGAGCTTAAGCAGAAAATTAAGATCTCAAAGGTCAAATTGAGCAGTATAACTCAGGCTGTGATTCCACACGCTTTTGATCGCAACTTTGGTGAACTCAGCCTCGAAGAAGTCACCGTTACTCTTAACTTTTTGGCATCCGATGCAGGTAAAGCGTTCACCGATCTGGCCCTGGATGCCTATGCCTATGCTATCACCCAAACTGAGCCAAAGGCATTGCTAGAATTATCAAAACTGTTTGAAGACGAACTCTCGATCCTGTCTCCATATTCAAAGAAGAAGATCAGTGCCAGCAAGGCCAGAGAGCTAATGGCACTATTGATTAAACGCCATGGCAAGTCGACTATCATCCGCGCGATGATCGAGGCCCGTCACGGCCAGATGACCATTGTCAAGAATGGTGAAGAGAAAGAGGTCTATGGTCGTCCCAATCATAAGCTGGTGACCCTGGATACGCTGATGAAAGATCTGGAAAGGTCGGGTAAAGATATTCGCGAATTCTACAAGATCGTCCAGGAAAAACTCCGCCATTAGGGTTGACTTGCGCCGAGTACTCCAAAGAAATGAATTAACAGTTCGGCTAGCTATCACTCACTCGGCCAGTGCAACTCGGTTTCTGCCATTGGCTTTTGCCTGATATAGCGCCTTATCTGCCCGTTCAAACAGTGTGTTGGCACTGTCCTCTTCCAGGAACTGTGAAATCCCGCCTGAGATGGTAACTAACACACCGCTATCACGGAAATGAAAGGGGGTGGACTCAATGGTAGTACGGAGCTTCTCGGCAACCTGATAGGCCGCATCCATGCTGGTTCCCGGTAATAACAATATGAATTCCTCTCCACCAAAGCGGGCCAGGAAGTCTGTCTCCCTAATTGATGTACCTAAAGTTTCGGCAATTACTTTTAAGACACGATCACCTGCGGCATGACCATAGTTATCATTGATGTGTTTAAAATTATCGACATCCCAGACAACCATACATAGTTCACCGTTGTATCGCTTACACCTGGCAACCTCTTCTGCCAGGCGCACTTCATAGGCATTTCTATTCGGTATTCCGGTTAAATAATCTTTGAACGCCTGTTGCTCTGTCTCTTCCATATGACTACGAAGATGATCACTATCCACTTCCATCTTGGCAATCTTCTCAGTCAGTTTCCTGATATGTTCCTCAGATTCCCTAAGGCGAGCTGACTCTACCTCCTGAAATTTTTGGAGATGTTCGGCAATGCCATCGACGCGCTGCTTGATCGACTCCTTGAGTGGCTCAATATCTTCAATCGTCATGATAGACTCATTGATACCATCCATTTCATTCTGTACCGCCCTGTCCATTTCCTGGCAATTATCGCCTCCCAGTGCATTAAACTCTGCAGCTTTATTCAAACCACTATCGATATCCTGCAGCCGGGTTGAAAGATGAATAAAGAAACCTTCTAGTTCATCATGTTGTGCCGACAGGCGACTACAGATATCAGCAACAATTTCAGCAAGCGAATTAATACAATGTACGATACTCTCGACATCATCACTATGATCGGAGAAGTATTCTTCCAACCCACAGACACGTTCGTGCAAATCAGTAGGTGGTTGCAACTGTGTAAAAAACTGCCTGATTGCCTCTGATAATGCTTTAACAGACTCATCATCAAGCACCACTGCCGTAGATTCCTCATTGGCATAAGCGGCTTCGATTTGCTGGGCAATCACATCGACAATAGAAATCAAATCCTTACGTGAACGGGCTCGGTTAGTATATTTCTTCAAAGCTGGAAAGTTGATACGTCGCTTAACAACATCAGGAAGTCGTAAGCTTAACTGCAGGAGTAAATCGCCCACTGCTGGTGCAACAAACTTTTGTGGAACCGGTTTAATCTCCTCATTGGCGACACTCGGTTGGCCAGCCTGTAAATCAGTATCAGTATTTTGCTTATCGACACCTTCTTTAGTAGTTCGTGACAGCAGGCGATCCAGGATTTTTGCTTTTCGGGTTTGTTGCTTCTCGATTAACGGCGGGTTCACGATTTCTTTTACAAACTCGGTGAGCTCATCATTCATGCTATCTGCGGGTGAATGCTTGTCGAGTTTTTTCGCCTTTTTCTTTAACTGTCTGAACGATCGTGTCAACTGGCTGGGGATCGTAATCTGTTCAAAGATATCGATAAATATTTCGGCAGGATGCACCTGACTATTTGCCTTTTTTCGTAGCCTGTCGAGCTCAGCAACGTTCTCACTTATTTTCTCAATAAGCTCACGTAACTGAAGAAAATCTCTTCCATCACGTACCGCGTTGCGTAGTTCTTTTAGCTGGCTCGTGAGTATCTCGTGTCGAGTGTCGGCTGCGAGGGTAAGACGTGATACCAGTTGACGTAAAAGTCTTTCAATTTCACGCCATGACTTTTCTTTTGCTTCAAGATCTTCAAGTGCCTCGTAATAACGATTCTTCCAGCGGCTTTGTGTATCGCTATCTGTAGTGCTGTCGATCTTGCTGTCAGTCATTCAGCCGCACCTTTTTATGTTATGCGGCACGGCGTGCCAGAACCACTTCGTCAGGAATAGCCAGTTCCATCATGATTGGCAGGTGGTCTGAATAAGGGTGGGTAAGTGCTTTAACATTTTCGACTTTCAATCCTGATGTTACCAATATGTGATCAATATGATGCTGTGGCCGCCAGCTCGGAAAGGTAAATGTTTCTTCGACAGGTTCACGGAGATCTGTCAAGCTAAACAGCTGGCGCATTTCTTTACTGCCATACTTACAATTCATATCACCCATCACAATTGCATGCTTGTGTTCGTTGACCACCTCACTGATATGACCAAGCTGTTTGGCTCTCGCCCTGGGACTTAACGATAGATGCATAACGATAACTGCCAGCGATGCATCATGTGAGCCGTATCTTGCCAGGATCGCGTTTCTTCCAGGAATTAGCGCAGGCAGGTTGATATCTTTAACCTCGGTAGGCAGATAGTGACTGAGCAATCCGTTACTATGTTGGGCAAAACGACCCAGGTTTCTGTTTACCTGGTGGTACCAATAGGGAAAACTAGCCTGGTAGGCAAGATATTCAACCAGATTGATATAATTACTGCGAATAGATCCTGCATCTAGTTCCTGCAGGCCAATAATATCGAAACCTTTTAACAGGTTCGCAACCTTGTCCAGGTTTGAGATACGCTGGGTATGAGGTAATAAATGTTTCCAGCTATGCGTGACGTAATGGTGCGGTCGGCGTGTGCTGATACCAACTTGTACGTTATAGCTCAACAGGCGAAGTTTTTGCCCACTCATCGTTTCTATTCACTACTATATTGTTAAATGCGCTTGCACTAAAATCAGATAGGACAGACCATCTCTCCCAGCTTGCTCGTTAATTTCAAATTCTCACTGTAGTCAACCGGACAATCGATGATACTGACTACATCATTTTGTAATGCCTCTTCGAGGGTCGGCATCAGTTCCTTACCTTTTTCAATTCTGTATCCCTTGGCCCCAAAAGCTTCGGCCAATTTCACAAAATCCGGATTATTGAAATCGATATACGATTTTCTGCCGAACTCGGCCATTTGTTTCCATTCAATCAGGCCATAGGCATTATCATTCCAGATCAAAATTACAATCGGTGTCTTGCAGCGTACCGCTGTCTCGATTTCCTGGACATTCATCATAAAGCCAGCATCCCCGGTCACTGCAACTACCTGGCGATCCGGAAACGCCAGCTTGGCACCAATCGCGCCGGGCACAGCGATGCCCATACTCGCAAATCCATTCGAAATAATACAGGTATTGGGATACTCACAACGAAACATGCGTGACATCCACATCTTGTGCGCACCTACATCCGATATGGCAATTCCTTCCATTTCCATTGCAGTACGCAGATCCCAGATAATCTTCTGT
>JASFLV010000301.1:0-4106 GCA_050117915.1 Thioalkalispiraceae bacterium
CCTGGGCCAGTTTCCGCTTCCTGTCGAAGTGATCCCCATGGCACGTAGCTATGTGGCACGGGAAATCGCCAAGCTGGGTGGCCAACCGGTATTGCGTGAAGGCTTCACCACGGACAATGGCAATGTGATCCTCGATGTACACAATATGGAGATCATGGAGCCGGTGAAACTGGAAGAGACCCTCAATCATATTACCGGCGTGGTCACTAACGGCCTGTTTGCCCGTCGTCCGGCAGATGTTTTATTACTAGGCACAAAGGATGGGGTAAAGACATTAACCTGATTTATCATTCCTCCATGGGATTAGCGGTAATCCACAGACCGTCTTTCCTTTAGAGAAGGGAATCCACACCCCGCCATTCCCCTGGAAAGGGGAATCCAGGAAATTAATAATAGATTCCCCTCCGTCGTGCCCCTCAACAAAATAAATAGAGGGTATCCAGGGGAATGACAGATACTTTGCGGGAGTGGCCGAAATCATTACTATATTCAAACTATGCAACGTGCCCTGATCATAATTGGTATCATCCTGGTCATCGTCGGCCTGCTCTGGCCCTGGCTACAGAAAATCGGCCTGTTCCGCTTGCCCGGAGACATTGCAGTTGAGAAGGAAAACTTCAAATTTTACTTCCCGATCACCAGCATGATCATTATCAGCGTGATCTTAAGTCTTATCTTCTGGCTGTTTCGTAAATAAACCCTACTGGCCTGTTCTGCTGGATTCCGGCTAAAACCATGCCGGAATAGCAAGCAAAAAAAACCCCGGGCCGGATAGCTCCGGACCGAGGTTTGAGTTCACCTATAGCTAAATCTTATTTTAGAAGATATGTGTTAACTGAACTGCGAAGCGCCCCTTAACACCTTCAAGGTTTGCATTTACAGGTGCGGTATCAGACTCAAAATCACGATCAGCATATTCAATGTTAACCCGTGTCTTTTTGTTGAAATGGTACTGGGTACCGATTGTAATTGTGTCAAATGTAGATTCGTCATTGGCTGCTGACGCCTGATGATTCTCACCGCGGGTATAGGTGTCATAACGAGCATCCAACTCCCAGTTAGTCCCGGGGATATACCAGCCAAAGTCTATATAATAACCATCCGCTTCTTCATCATTATATATACCATTGAAGTCGTTAACTGTACCAGGTGGGTTTGGGCCAGGCCTATGTTGACCCTGGAAAATCATACCTTCACCTTTAAGATACTCTGCCGTTACTCGGAAAGGCTTCTTCAGGTACTTCACACCCACACCATAGCGAGTACGATCCTGCTCAAGGGTGTTATCAAATGCGTTAGTACGCTTACCATCCTGGTACCAACCAAATACCTTGAGACCTTCACGACGTGGTCCCTTACCTCCATAAATCCATTCAGCCGAGAGGTAACCATAGATATCCTTGTTGTCGTCATTATCCGTAAAATTCAGGCCGTTACCATTACCATACATTACGGCATAACTTAACTCGAAGTTCTGATCACCAAAGGTATCGAATAACTGGATACCGACGTCTCGGAAGGCACCAACAGGCTTGGAATAAGCATTCATGCTTGCGTTAGGTGTTGAATCAGGAATATCAAACACATTACCCGGTGCTGGGAAACGCTCTAGCATTAACTGGTTACCTACACTCGTGAAATTGACGTAGTCGAATACGTGGATCGCCTGTAAGCCTTCTTCAAAGCCCGGCGTCTTGAACAGACCGGCACGGATCCGCATACCCTGGATATGATTCAGCGTGATACTGGCATCTGAAAGTATTTTGCCATCCGGGCCATGGGTAATACCATTGTTACCGAATTCTGCCAAAATGAAGTAGTTAACCTTACTATCCAATGGCATCCCGGTACCCCGCACGCCGATACGGGCACGGTTCACATTGAAACCTTCCTGAGCATCCAGATTTGGACCAATCAGTTTTGGAGGAATGTAACCGCCTGTGGCTGGACCACAAGCCGCTGAGGTACATTCATCACTATTATCGTTCTGATACTGGGCCTGGATAAAGCCCCAGACTTTCGCGCGAGGAGCCTGACCTGGACGCTCAGTACCCTGCAACATCAACCAGTTTGCAGCACTGGCAGACTGGCTTGTCATGGCGATCGCAGTCGCACTAAACAGGCCTAATACTAATTTCTTCTTAAAACTAGACATCTGAATCTCCCTTAATAATTTTTCTTTAATTTATAGTGTTAGGTTTATATTGTTATTAAGGCTTGATAAGGATGTAGCCCTTATTCACCAGCTCAATAATCCGAACCACACCAGCGCCAACAGAAACGGCCTTACCATGCAGTTTCGGTGAATGACCCAGTTTTTTAGCCATAGCCCTTTGCGTGTTCTCACAGGCACTAAACTTTACGCCCTTACCTGCCAGGCTGGAGATACGCCCTTTGTTGGCATTATCTTCCATCAATAGACGCAGACCCGGACCAAAAGCCACGATCTCAACGTCTACCAGGTCCTGCCCATAGGCCTTGATCACGTTATTCGCGACATTCAGGACTAATGTTTGTTTGAAAGGGTTGGGATCGCTGATTTGCAGGACAATCTTGGTGTCCGCCATGGAAGGATCTTCTGCTGCATGCGTTGCTGAGACACTGACAAGCAATAAACCGCTCATCAACAACGACAGCATCATTTTACTGTACTTCTTTAACATTGATGTTTCCTCCAGAAATATAGTTATGTGCAACACGAGATGGTTGCTCATTAGATAGACGGTGCATAAAAGAAAATTATTCCTTTTTTAATACGTGGGATTTCAACAGCTTATAACTATAAGTATCTGATAATATTCTGATTTTATAGACGCAAGAAAATGGAATATTCTAGCCGGCACTGCGTCTACATTAATAACGGCGTCATGGAGGATAAGCCGGGGGAGAACACACTCAATGAATATAATAAAAAACCTCTGCCAACAACGCGAACTCAGGCAGAAGATTGCCAATAACCATAAGCGTCTGTATCGAACCGCTTATGCCTGGGGACATGATGCTGAGCTGGCTTCCGACCTGGCACAGGAAACCATGGCCAAGGCATTGAAGCGCATAAACCAGTTACGCGACCCGAACAAACTGAATAGCTGGTTGTTTGGGATACTGATTAACTGTTGGCGGGATCACTTTCGGCAACGACGTGATGTCGTCGATATTGCTGATATAGATTTAAAACACGAGGATACGCCTGAAAAACTGAAGCACAAACAGGATATTGTCGATAACGTCAGGAGTTCGGTTGCTCGACTACCCGAAGGGCAACGGCAGGTCGTGACACTGGTCAACCTGGAGGGATTCAGTTATGCCGAAGTGGCCGAAATCCTCGAGATACCCGTCGGCACGGTGATGAGTCGATTGTCACGCGCCAGAAGTACATTGGCCGACTATTTATTGACTTATAAAACGAACCAGGATGTCAGCTCCGACGATAAAGCGTCGCAGCAACCAAGATTACGGAGAATTAAATGAGTAACGATCAGTTTAATTACTCAGATGAGCTACTCAATGCCTATCTGGACGATGAATTGGCCAGTGAAGAGCGTAAGCGTTTGATCGTAGATCTGCGCGATAACGCCAGTTTACGCCAGCGCGTCTGTAAACTGGAACAGGTGCGCAACATGGTCTCGATCGCATACCACGATATTCCCGAACCGGAAAAAGAACAATCTGCAAAACAGCGTAAGACTTCCTCCCTGGCAACCATCGCAGCGAGTATCCTGGTCATCGTCGGGATTGTTGGTGGCTGGTTTGCCCATTCCTATCTGCAACGGGACAATGTCGGTCTGATGGAACTGGCGGACACGGTACAAATGAATAATCCGACCGGCGCACAGGCATGGCGTGTATTATTACACGTCACCTCGGATGATCCGTATCGTCTGAATGTATTACTCAATGAAACCGAAAATATCCTGCGGGAGTATCAGGCCAAACAACAAAAGGTCGCGATTCAGGTCCTGGCCAATGGTAAAGGCTTAAACCTGTTGCGTGATGGTAAGTCAGTTTATAGTCAGCGTATCGCTGAATTACAGGAACAGTACGACAACCTGATTTTCATGGCCTGCGCCCAGGCAATGGCGCGAGTACAGCAAAAGACAGGTAAA
>JASFLV010000302.1:0-4088 GCA_050117915.1 Thioalkalispiraceae bacterium
AGGAACACCATCTATGCTTATATAGTAAGGACGAGTAGGCTGATTGCGGTAACCAGTGCCATTCACTTTTATGTGGTAAGTTTCACCATGCATTGCGACATTAAATTCAGTGGCCGCCATGCACATCGAATCTGAGTGATCATCTGCAGGTAGCAAAGGTTCAGGTTGTAAGTTATCGTCTTCTCGTTGTTGTAAAAATTCACGGCCAATATCCGGAAACATGGCAAAGGTCAGTACATCCTCGTCGCTGTGAGCTAATTCTCCTATCTCATCTTTTAATTTGTTCAACTCCGAGGGGATCAAATCAGCAGGGCGTGCCTCGATAACTTCTTCGTTACCGATGGCCTGGCGTCTAACTGATTCATTAACTTCTCCTGGCGCTTTACCATAGCGTCCTTTCATGTAGAGTTTGACTTCATTGGTGATGGTTTTATAGCGTTCATTGGCGATCACATTCATCACCGCCTGGGTACCAACGATCTGCGAAGAGGGTGTCACCAGAGGTGGATAACCGAGGTCAGCGCGGACCCGGGGAATTTCTTCTAACACCTCCTGCATCCGATTGAGCGCATCCTGTTCTTTTAGTTGATGTGCCAGATTGGAAATCATGCCGCCAGGCACCTGGTTGACCTGGACACGGGTATCTACGCCAGTATAGTCGCTCTCAAACTGGTGATATTTTTTACGGATTTCATAAAAATAAAATCCAATTTCCTGTAACAACTCAAGGTTCAGACCCGAATCGTATTCTGTGTCACGTAGCGCAGCGACCATACTCTCTGTTGGGGGGTGGCTAGTGCCGCCTGCAAACGATGAGATGGCTGTGTCGATTGCATGAGCGCCACATTCGATGGCTTTCATTTGACACATCGCAGCAAGACCGGAAGTGGCATGTGAATGAATATGGATGGGTAAAGAGATCTCACTGACAAGTGCTGCAACCAGGTCACCGGTAGCATGCGGCGTCAATAAACCCGCCATGTCTTTGATGGCAATACTGTCACATCCCATGTCCTGCATTTCTTTGCCTAGCTGTACAAATTGCTCAATGGTGTGTACCGGACTGGTCGTATAACAGATTGCCCCTTGTGCATGTTTATCCGCTTTTTTAACAGTATCAATCGAGACTCGCAGGTTTCGTAAATCATTTAATGCATCAAAAATACGAAAAACATCGATGCCATTGTCTGCAGACTTTTGCACAAAACGTTCAACTACGTCATCTGCATAATGTCGGTAACCGAGCAGGTTTTGTCCACGCAGCAGCATTTGTAGTGGCGTATTGGGTAATGCCTCTTTAAGTTTTCTTAACCGCTCCCAGGGGTCTTCTTTTAAAAATCGGATGCAGGCATCGAAGGTTGCGCCACCCCATACTTCCAACGACCAAAAGCCTACCTGATCGAGTTTTTCGCAGATGGGAAGCATGTCTTCGGTACGCATGCGAGTTGCAATGAGTGATTGATGTGCATCACGTAATACAGTATCGGTAATATGAATCTTTTTCATGTTTAAACCTTATAGACCCATGCTTGCTGCAACCGCAGCACCCACTGCTGCGGCAATTTCCCGGTTGGAGCGGCGTACCGAATAATTGATTAGTTCAGGGTGTGCAGCAACAAAGCCGGTGTTAAACTTTCCAGCCTGGAATTCTGCTGATTTTAGTATTTCCAGTTGGTAGGGAATGGTCGTTTTGACGCCGGCCACCGTAATGTCATTGAGAGCCCGTTCCGCACGATCTAGCACATCATCCCAGTTTAGCGCCCAGACAATTAATTTGGCACACATGGAATCGTAATAGGGTGGAATAGTGTAACCCGTGTAAATCGCCCCATCGGTTCTGACCCCCGGACCGCCGGCAGCGAAATAGCGGGTAATCTTACCAAAGCTTGGCAGAAAGTCATTTTTGGGGTCTTCAGCATTGATGCGAAACTCAATGGCGTACCCCCGTTTCTGCACCTCGTCCTGGCGATAGGTGAGCTTTAAACCTGCTGCAATGCGAATCTGTTCCTGCACAATATCAATGCCGGTGATGACTTCCGAAATCGGGTGTTCGACCTGGAGACGGGTATTCATCTCCATAAAATAGAAGTTTTCCTGCTCATCCATTAAAAACTCTACTGTCCCGGCATTGGTATAACCGACGGTTTGCGCAGCACGTATGGCCAGATCGCCTAGAAATAACCGCTGTTGTTCGTTCAGCTGTGGTGAGGGGGCAATTTCAATCAGTTTTTGATGACGACGTTGTATCGAACAGTCACGTTCAAACAGATGAATGGTATTGCCGTGCTGGTCAGCCAGGATCTGGACTTCGATATGACGCGGATTAGCAATGTACTTCTCCAGGAAGACTTCTGACTGCCCAAAGGCCTTGGTCGCCTCAGAGATGACTCGTTCGTAGTTACGACCCAATTCATCTGCATTGTCACATTTGCGTATGCCACGGCCACCGCCGCCCGCAGTCGCCTTGAGCATAATGGGATAGCCAACTTTGTCGGCAATGGTCAGGGCTTCATCCAGGTTCGCCACATTACCGTCACTACCTGGCGTGACCGGGATACCGGCCGCCTGCATCGCCTTCCTGGCCTCAGTTTTATCGCCCATTTTCTGAATCACATTGGGATTCGGACCGATAAATCGAATCCCACGTTTTGCACAAATTTCAGCGAGTTCGGGGTTTTCAGAGAGAAAGCCGTAGCCTGGATGCAGGGCGTCACAACCAGCGGCTTTGGCCAGGTTGACTAGCCGATGAGCATTGAGATAGCCGGCAACGGTGTCTGGACCAAGGCTATAGGCTTCATCTGCCTTCTTTACATGCAGGGCATAGCGGTCAGGCTCAGCGTAAACGGCCACAGATTTAATGCCCATTTCGGCACATGCCCGCGCAATTCGTACGGCTATTTCGCCACGGTTGGCAATGAGTATCTTTTTAATCATGCGGCACTGCGTTGTTATGTTGTTTTTTTTACGAGAGCGTATTCTGCATGGACACCCGTAGGCGGTGTCAAGCAATATAACCGTCGGAAACCCGCGAAATCGCTACATTTTTTTGACAGAAATCGACCTGATCGATAGAATTCGCGGCCTATGTCAAGCCAGCGCAAGCGGTTGCCTCACGAAATCGACCCTTTTCGACTTGCTGAGTCGAGGGCTGTACTGGAAGGTACCGTTCCACTCAAACAATTCAAACGTTTGAGGCCATTATTGGTCGATGATTCGGGCGTGATTACGGTTGTGTTAAACTTTGACATTGATGAGCTAGGGGTCCCTTGTGTGACCGGCAAGATCAAGGCTGAGTTGGGGCTCGTGTGCCAACGCTGTCTTGAACGCTACGACTATCCGATTGACCAGGAGATTTTACTGGCCTGGATCAGGTCGGATAAGGAAGCAGAAAATCTTCCATTGCGCTATGAACCCTATCTTGTCGAGACGAATCCGTTAATACTGAACGACGTGATTGAGGATGAGCTTTTGTTAGCGTTGCCACAGATTCCGATGCATGAGGAATCAGAATGTAGTGCAACAGAATGGATTAACAAGCAGGCCGAAAAAAGTTCGAGTGACAATGCCGATAAAGAGGCAGACAAGGACAATCCGTTTTCAGTATTGGAAAGCTTAAAAAGTAAAGATTAATTTTGGTAATGAGGCACTAAAGCTATGGCAGTTCAGCAAAACAAAAAGTCACCTTCGAAGCGAGGCATGCGTCGTTCGCATGATGCGTTATCAGCTCGCGCTCTTTCAATTGAGCCCACTTCAGGTGAGACGCATTTACGTCACCATGTAAGCCCTGATGGTTATTATCGTGGGCGTAAAGTTATCGATACTGATAACAACGAATAAGACCGGAATCAAAAATTTCGGATGGCAATACGGGACATGAAAACTCATGTCCCGTTATCGCTTTATAACGCCCCTTGTGAAAACGTCAGGCATGTCGCATAAAGATAACAACGATAATAAAAAATCGATAACTATTGCCCTTGATGCGATGGGCGGGGACCATGGTCCTGATGTTACTGTCTCCGCTGCAATACATATCCTCAAACGACAGCCTGATCTCTGTTTAATCCTGGTGGGAAAACGTGAAATAT
>JASFLV010000303.1:0-4079 GCA_050117915.1 Thioalkalispiraceae bacterium
GGTCGGATTGGTAGTTATACCCTGGCGGGCCTGCTGGTTGGCTGGATCGGTGCGATCACTACACAAGCAGCCGCTTCACATAAGCTGCATCAAATCTTGCAAACCTTCTCAGGGGTGATCCTGATCCTGATGGGGCTGTACCTGGCCAACTGGTGGCGAATTCTGGTCAAGGTTGAACAGGCTGGCTCATTGATCTGGAAACAGATCGAACCCTTTGCCCGAAAGCTGATTCCCATCAAGACCAGCAAACATGCCTTGCTGGTTGGTATGCTTTGGGGTTGGTTGCCCTGTGGTCTGGTGTATAGCATGTTGACCATGAGTCTGACTTCAGCAAGCGCGACCCAGGGGGCCCTGGTGATGCTGAGTTTTGGTCTGGGGACATTACCCAATCTATTTGCCATGGGGCTTATGGCGGCCAGTTTACAGAAATTTTTACGTCTTCCCGTTGTGAAAGTCGTGGCTGGCCTGCTGGTTATCGCCGCTGGTGTTTATTTAATTGCCCAGGTCTGGATGCCAATGGAGAGCGGCGATCAGCCATTTCCGGATAATGGTGATGGCCAGCCACAACAGGGTCCGATGAAGTGCGGGCCAGGGAAATGTGGGGCAGGGGGTTAGTTTTTTGTTTCGCTTTAGCAAAGCGAAAAAAAATGAATTTAGTAATGAAAAATCCCCGCTGTAAGCGGGGATCCAGTTAAGCAACTTGTTGCTGTTCTTTTTTGATGAAGTTATCCAGTGGCTGGTTGAGGGTCTCCATCAACATGTTGAGATCGGCCAGTTGGGTATTGAGCGCCTCGGCGGTGCGTTCCAGTTCTGCGACTCTAGATTGCAGGGTATCGCGTGATTCGTTGATCTTGCGCAGGCTTTCCAGGCGTTTTTCCATCTGGTCTTTGTGTTCTTTGATACGCGAAATCAACGGTGCCATGGCAGCCTTGCCCCAGGCCTCGGCTTCCTGGTGTGCGTTGAAGAAGGTATTGCGCGCATGCGAGACCATGGAGATAAAGAATTTCTTAATCACGAAACTTTGTTCGGTCATGGTGGTGACCGGGCTCTTACGATAGGCCTCTGCTTCGTGGTACAAACGCTCCATGTGGCGCTTGTATTTACTCATGCTGAATAACTTGGGTTTGGTATCGCCCAGGTTGTGCTCGGCATTGAAGTTACGATAAATACCCTGCATCAGCATGTTGGTCTTATCCGTCCGTGCAGAAGCTTCCTTGATAGTATTATTGATTACCTCAAAGAACTCTTTCATTGAGTTTTTCAATCCCACCGTGGTCCAGGTGTCGGCCATGGTCTTGCGTGTCTTGGACATCAGCTGATCCAGTTCATTCAGACTGAGGATGCCCAGGAGTGCCTGGTGGGCTTCGCTAAACAGTTTTCTGTTGGCCTGGAAGCTTTCCACGCTCTTGTAATAGATAGCCTGCTCCTGGCGAGTTTTTTTCAACAGGTGAGAAATCACGTCTTCATTCTTGGTGCTCAGGTTTTGCAGCTCTTTTAACTGGTTGTTGGCATCCGTCAGGCGCGAGGCAATCAGGTCACGGGATTGTTTGACCATGCTACCGATTTCACCTACCACACTGTCGCGGACGATTTCCTGTTTCTTGGGCAGGATGTCGGTCGACAAGATGGTTTCCAGGGCCAGGATGTTACTCTTTTCCAGTAAGTCCTTATCATGGCGAATCTTGGCGAGCAGGCCTTTTTGTGCAGAAACCGGGAAGACGGATTTGGTATCGATATCGAGCATCTTTGCTGCGGTGTTGCACTGGGCCTGGATCGTATTTTTCACCGTGGCTTCGTCTTTGAGTTCATCCCACAGGGTATCGACTTTATTCAGTACCACTAGACGGGCATGCCGGGTATCGGCATTGAGGGCCTGCACATGGTGTTTCCACATTTCCATGTCGGATTTGGTAACGCCGGTATCGGCGGCCAAGACAAAGATCACGGCCTGGGCGTTGGGCAGCATGTTTAATGTCAGTTCCGGTTCCGAGCCCATGGCATTGAGTCCTGGCGTATCGAGAATACTCAAGCCTTCTTTTAACAAGGGGTGGGGGAAACTGATCAGGGCGTGGCGCCACATAGGTACATCGACCGTACCATCCTGGTTGAGGTGACCTTTATCGTGTTCAGGATGAAACAGTCCGAGCTTTTGTGCCATATCCGGCGGCACGGGTTTTTTACGGACCACTTCCCGGAAGGCCTCCGCCATTTCTTCTGAGGAACTGGTATTCAGTTCAATCGTGGTCCAGTTGATCGGGTTGCGCTTGTGTTCAGAGATACTGGTGTCTTCCAGGCGTGTTTCGATGGGCAACAGGCGGATATAACTGGCGTTCTCTGCTGAGTCATAAAACAGCTCGGTGGGGCACATGGTGGTGCGACCTGCTTCCGAAGGTAATAAGCGCCGGTCATATTCGGAGAAGAAGATGCCGTTAATGAGCTCGGTCTTGCCGCGGGCAAATTCTGCAACAAAGGCGATGGTCAATGAGTCAGAACGAAGCTGTTCCAGTAGCTCAAAGATGCGCAATTCCATTTCGGCTTCGGACATTTTGTTTTGTTCGAGCCAACTTTGGTATTTTAAAATTGCTTCTACGAGAGTGGCTTTCCACTTCCCGTAGGCCTGCATTTGGTCTGTAAAACGATCGGCGGCCATAAATGATCTCAGCTTATCCTGATAACATGCTAATCAATATAGCTTTTTTTTAAGGTAAATTACATACTTCCCGTAACCTGATTAGACAATAAGCGCCCAAATGAGGTCTATAGTGTTAACGGCATCACACCGGGGAAGTTTAGCAAGCCCTCATTAAAATGATGCTTTATGTGATCCAGTCGATTATTTTGCCAATTCGCGATGAAAACAGCCGGGTAATCTCGCTTCTTCAAGTTGGAGTCGCAGGGTTTTATTCCTGGCGGTCAGTCCGGCCTCGATGGTGACCTTTGTCTTTTTAACCTTACAAATCTTAGCCAGATAAGCACGGAGATGTTGATTGGCCTTACCCTCTACCGGGGGTGCGGTAATTTTTATTTTTAATGCGTTGTCGTGAATTTCAACAATCTCATCACGGCGTGCACCGGGCTGAACCCGAACTCTTAACAACAGGTCGGTTCCTTGCCAGTGATACCAGTTGCCCAAAACAAAAGCAGTATGACTAGAACAGGGCTGGTCGATGGGGCAGATCGATCAGGGGTGCGGCGATCAGATACATCACCGCATAGATAATGATTAGGGCCAGGATAGGAGAAAAATCAATGCCACTCATGGGCGGTAAAATTTTGCGAACGGGCTTCATTAGCGGGTTGGTTATCTGCATGGCTATCTGAACCAGGGGATGTTGGTAAGCGCCAGGATTGATCCAGCTCATGATGATGACAATGAAAATGCAGATAAGATACAACCAACAGGCATGCGTGATCAGGGTACCGATGGCCTCAATTGCAAACAGGATTGGGTTATGCAGACCGATTCCCGCGATGGTATGGGTTATCGCCAGCTCAATAGATTGCAGGATTAGGAGTAACACGATGGCGGCCATATCCAGGCCAAACACCCCGGGGATAATTTTTCGAAGTGGACGCAACATCGGGTTCGTGACTTTAACGAACATCTGGCTAATGGGATTATAAAAGTCAGCCCGTACCATCTGCAGGATAAAACGCGCCAGCACCAGGAAGATCAGGATGCCGAACACAATCTGCACCACCAGGTTTACAAATCCCATTAAATAACCCACGTTGCTTCCCCTTGTGCTTTCATCGTAGTTAGATTAATTGAGTTCATCCGCCAGGGCCCTGGAACGTCGCTCTGCTTCCAGTACCGCCTGCTTGATTATATTCAGGCTGTTTTCTGATTGCATGTAATTGATTGCTGCCTCGGTGGTCCCACCAGGTGAGGTTACCCGTCGACGTAACTGGGCTGGATCCTCGGTCGCGGTTTGCGCAAGCTTGGCTGCGCCCAATGCAGTTTGCACGGTCAGCGCATGCACGGTTTCGCTGTCCAGACCCAGTTGCTTACCGGCTGCTTCCATCGCCTCCATCATATAGAAAAAGTAGGCTGGACCACTGCCAGACAGGGCGGTGAC
>JASFLV010000304.1:0-4071 GCA_050117915.1 Thioalkalispiraceae bacterium
ATGCCATATTATCAATTTCGCCTACATTCCAGGCACTAACAATCAAGCGTCGCGAGTCAGGATTGTTTTTTATCTGATCGACGACTTGTGTTATTTGATCGATCGTTTTGCCATCGGCCGCCGGCCAGGAACGCCATTGTGAACCATAGACAGGCCCAAGGTTGCCATTTTCATCGGCCCATTCATCCCAGATGCTCACACCATTGTCTTTGAGGTAAGCAATATTGGTGTCACCTTTTAAAAACCAGAGCAGTTCATGAATGATGGAACGTAAATGGCACTTCTTGGTGGTCACCAGCGGAAAACCCTGCTGTAAGTCAAAACGCATTTGATAACCAAACACACTTAGTGTGCCGGTACCGGTGCGATCTTCTTTTTTTGTGCCGTTTTCACGGACATGTCGCATTAAATCGAGGTATTGCTGCATGTAGTTCTCCCAGTTTGAAGCCCCCAATATCTTGTGAATCTTAACATGATTAACCTATATCTTGGGTCGAGAAGAGATTAACACCGTGAAGGGGGACTTTCCCAGGGGCAAAAAAATAGCACCGGAGGTTAAAAACCAGCGGTGCTTTGTTCCAATGGGGGAGGGAATGAAACTTCAAAAATACCTGAAAACAGTCAAACTGCCTCCAGATGGATGTAACTATATCGAGTCTAAATTAGAATTTAAAGCGGTTTTTTACGCTTTTTGCATATTTTTTTTGTTGTAGGAATACAACAAAAGTATTATTCCTACAACAATTAGGGGCGCAGAAAGCAGCATTCCCATGGTGAGCCAGCCGAAGGCTAAATAGCCGATATGGGGATCGGGGAGCCGGTAGAACTCTACAAAGGTCCGAAATGCGCCGTAGCCCAGGGCAAAAATACCGGAAATGGCCATGGTTGGACGCTCTTTTCGAGAAAACAGCCACAAAATGATAAACAACACTATACCTTCCAGGGCAGCTTCATATAAAGGGGTTGGATGGCGCGGCTCGACGGTTCCGGATTTGGGGAAAATCATCGCCCAGGATAGATCCGCCGGCTTGCCCCATAGCTCGCCGTTGATGAAATTGCCGATCCGCCCGGCAAACAGGCCAATCGGGGTAATGATGGCCATCATATCCACAATCACAAAATAACCGTGCTTGTAACGCCGGTTATAGAACCAGATCGCCAGCATGCAGCCGAGAAAGCCACCGTGAAAAGACATGCCGCCCTTGTGAATGGATATCAGGCGCAGCAAGCCATCAACGAAAGTGGGTTCATTCAGGATGTTTCCGATGTCATAGAACAACAGGTAGCCAATCCTGCCGCCAAGGATGACCCCGACCCCCATATAAAACAGTAAGTCATCGACCTGCGCCGGTTTAATCTTCCAGTGGGGTTGGGTTTTGGCAAGATAACGGGTGATTGCCCAACCCAGGACAAAGGCAACCAGGTAAGTGATACCATACCAGTGAATCGGAAAACCGAATATCTCAAAGGCTACAGGATCGAATCGAACGATATAGGCATCACCAGGATTCATCATACCTCACTCTTTTTTTGACTAATTATTTTCAATGAAGATGTGAACTTTAACATATTCTATAGATCAATGGCTGAAGGGTTTATGAGTACTAAAACATCGCACACAAACAAACTGGTAAATTCAACCAGTCCGTATTTATTGCAACATGCACATAATCCGGTGGACTGGTGGCCCTGGTGTGATGAGGCACTGGCCCTGGCTAAACAGGAAAATAAACTGATCCTGTTATCCATCGGTTATTCCGCCTGTCACTGGTGCCATGTGATGGCCCATGAATCGTTTGAAGATGAAGCAACCGCAAAGGTCATGAACGAACATTACATTAACATCAAAGTTGATCGAGAAGAACGGCCTGACCTCGATAAGATTTATCAGACGGCCCATCAACTCTTGAATCAGCGTCCCGGTGGCTGGCCATTGACAATGTTCCTGACCCCGGACGATCATGTGCCTTTTTTTGCCGGGACCTATTTCCCTGTTACCGCCAAACACGGAATGCCGCCATTTAAAGAGATCCTGATGCGCGTGGATGAATTTTATCGGGAAAACCCTGAACAAATCACTGAGCAAAACCTGTCGCTTGTAAACGCATTGAATAGTCTCGCCCAATCAGCCCCTTCAAATGAAAGTTTATCCAGTGCACCACTGGACCAGGCCCGCCGCCAGCTGGAACAACAATTCGATAGCGAGCATGCCGGCTTTGGTAAAGCGCCCAAGTTTCCGCATCCCAGTAATCTACAAAGACTGTTGCGCCACTGGTATGCGACAACGTTGATCGGTAATGAAGATGACCGAGCTCGCGATATGTGCCGCCTGACCTTACATGCGATGGCAGCAGGTGGCGTTTATGATCAACTGGCTGGTGGCTTCTATCGTTACTCAGTAGATGACTACTGGATGATTCCCCACTTTGAAAAAATGCTCTATGACAATGGCCCACTGCTAAGTCTGTATACTCAGGCCTACCAGGCATTTACTGAACCGGTGTTTGCCCGTATCGCCAATGAGACTGCACAATGGGTGATCGATGAAATGCAGTCCAACACTGGCGGTTACTACTCGACGTTAGACGCAGATTCCGAAGGCGAAGAAGGCAAGTTTTATGTCTGGACACCGGAACAGGTCAAAAGCCTGTTGAGCGAAAAAGAGTATCGTATCTTCGCTCCTGTCTTCGGTCTCGACCGCAAGCCCAACTTTGAAGGTCACTGGCATTTACATCGTTATCAATCAATAGAAAATGTTGCCCAGCAGCAAAAGATGGATGTTACCAGTGTAACTGAATTAGTTAACTCGGCTCGCCAAAAATTACTGAACGAAAGAGTCAACCGAATTCGCCCCGGTCGTGATGAGAAGATCCTGACCTCATGGAACGGCCTGATGATCAAGGGTATGGCCCAGGCCGGACGACATTTACATAAACCCGAGTTCATCGATTCCGCAGCACGCGCCGTCAGGTTTATTAAGGATGCGCTGTTTCAGAACGGTCGCCTGCTGGCCACCCACAAAGATGGTACCTCACATTTAATGGCTTACCTGGATGACTATGCGTTTATGCTGGACGCCTTGCTGGAATTGTTACAGGCCGACTGGAATGAAGACTACCTGGACTTTGCCATCCAGTTGGCCGACGCCTTACTGGAACACTTTGAGGATAAAGATCTGGGAGGATTTTATTTTACCGCCAACGATCATGAAAACCTGATCCAGCGCCCCAAACCGATGAGCGATGATGCCACCCCGGCGGGCAATGCCATTGCCGCGCTGGCCCTCAATCGACTGGGCAGCTTGATCTCAGAGACAACCTACATAGAGAGTGCTGAGCGTACTATACGCAGTGCCTGGCAAACCCTGTCTCAGGCCCCTTATGCGCATGCGGCGTTACTCGATGCCCTGGAAGAACAACTCTATCCCCCTGAGGTAATTATCATTCGTGGCAATCCTGAAGATAAGGACAACTGGCTGACAGTACTTAATAAAGGATATGCTCCCCGGCGCATGTTGTTTTTCATCGACAACGACATTGAAATTAACCATCCGGCATTAAAAGAAAAAGCGGCGGCCAGTTCAGCGACCACCGCTTATGTGTGTAGCGACCAGGTCTGCCAGCCACCAATTACTTCTATAGATAAGCTTATCCGTAACAAATAAAAAAGCCCTCAGCATGAGGCCTTTTTATAACTGTTTTGTCAGGAGGACCTAATAACAAGTACTGTTATCCGTACGGAAATTCACGCTCGTCGTACTTCCCGCCGTAACCACCGTATTCCTGCAACTTGCATCGAGGCTTCCAACCGCATAGGTTCCCGCCGGGATCGCGATTATCGCCGTTCCGTCTGTTTTACTACCCGTGCCTGTAAACCTGTTATCGCTACTGTCATAGATTGAGATATAGGTGGGAGCCGTATCCAGGGTTGAGCCGTCCTGAGTCACCGTAATCGATAACAATCCCGCGTCCGGTAGCGTAATATCGCCCTGATTGGTTGTGCTACCTACCGAGATGCTGACCTGGGCGCCCGCAGCTTCGGTGGTTTGGCCGTCATACCAGATGGAGGCAT
>JASFLV010000305.1:0-4055 GCA_050117915.1 Thioalkalispiraceae bacterium
CTTTTTCCAGTTCCGGGTCGCGGTGTCTTTCCAGCTCATCCGCCAGTTTCTGTTTACGCTCGGCAAGATGGGTTTTTTGCATATCCAGTTGCTGGATTCGCGCCGTTTCCACTTCCACCACCCGGGCCGGTTCCGCCGCCTGCTGAGTAAACTGCTCCCACTGGGTTTGCCAACTTTGCATGGCCTGCTCAGATTGTTGTAAAGCCTCCACCGCCGTCTTTTCGGCAGCCTCGGACTGTTCGAGGGCGGGTTCGATTTCTTTGAGTTCCTGCTCCAGTTCACTGATACGCTGTTGGTCGGTATTTAAATGTGACTGGGCTTCATTCAGATCTTTTTCCAGCTGGGAGAGATCATTCTGCTGCTGTTGCTTACGCTCACGGGTGTGCTGGATCGATTGTTCCAGCCGTGCGATATCAGAGCCGACACTATAAAAACGGCTCTGGATCTTGTTAAATAGTTCGTTGGCCTCGGCCAGGCCTTCACGTTGCGTTTCGATATCCGCTTCAATGTTACGCTGTTTGGCCCGTGCCGCTTCCAGTTCGGTCTCCTTGTCCCTGATCTGTGATTCGATCCCTTCTGCCTTCTGGTTCAGGCCTTTCCAGCGTAATGCCTGCAACTGGCCACTTAACACCCGCTCTTCTTCTTTTAAGACCTTGTATTTCTCCGCGGCCTTGGCCTGGCGTTGCAAGTGATTGATTTGCTTTTCCAGTTCATCACGCAGGTCGTTGAGACGATCCAGGTTGTCACGGGTGTGGCGAATGCGGTTTTCTGTTTCCCGGCGACGTTCCTTATATTTGGAGATCCCGGCCGCTTCTTCAAGAAACACCCGTAAATCTTCAGGCTTGGCCTCGATAATCCGTGAGATCGTCCCCTGTTCAATAATCGCATAGCTTCTTGGCCCCAGGCCGGTGCCCAGGAAGATATCGGTAATATCCCGGCGACGACACTTGGCACCATTCAGGTGGTAACTCGAATGGCCATCCCGGGTGACGCTACGTTTGATCGAGATCTCATTATAATTAGCATACTGGCCGCCGAGACGACCTTCCTTGTTGTCGAACACCAGTTCCACGGAGGCCTGGCCCACAGGTTTGCGGGTATTGGAACCGTTGAAAACGACATCGGCCATGGAGTCGCCACGTAATTGCTTGGCGGAGGATTCGCCCATCACCCAGCGCACGGCATCGATGACATTGGACTTACCACAGCCATTGGGGCCCACAATACCAATGCGGTCACTGGGCAAGTGAACCGTGGTAGGGTCAACGAAGGATTTAAAGCCGGCTAGCTTGAGTTTACGTAAGCGCATGGACAGCTAATGTACTCGATCGCCACTCGATTATACAAGATTGACTTTTAACTACTTTGTAAAAATTTTTAAGACTTGTGCTGGACCTATCAATTCCGTTATCTTCCCGCCCATGTCTACCAAGCCCAGCAAAGAACTCGAGACATTCGCCAACCCCATGCCGGAGCGGGACTATACGATTCGTATCGAGGTGCCGGAATTTACCTGTTTGTGCCCAAAAACCGGCCAGCCGGATTTTGCCGAGCTTAAACTGGAATATGTCCCGGACCAACGTTGTGTCGAGCTTAAGTCATTGAAACTCTATGTCTGGTCGTTTCGAGATGAAGGGGCCTTCCATGAAGCGGTCAGCAACCAGATCCTGGATGACCTGGTGGCGGCCACCCAACCCCGCTTTATGCGCCTCACCGCTGATTTCAATGTGCGCGGAGGTATCTATACCACCGTGGTCTGTGAACATAAAAATCCTGACTGGCAATCCCCCACGCCTGTCGATTTACCTTGAGTCACAACAAAGACCAGGCAAATCCGACTCACAGCCCATTGTTCATGGGAATCGATGCCGGGACCTCTGGCATCCGTGCCTGTGTGATCGATCAGCAGGCCAAGCTGGTTGCTGAAGTCACTCAACCGCTGCCTGCGCCTGTGGTATCCGGGGTGGCGATCTCACAGTCCCCGAGGATCTGGGCCAGCGTGTTTGAAAAAGTATTAGCCACGATGTCCAGCCAATGCCCACTCGATAAGCTTCACTCTATTGCCATCGATGGGACTTCCGGGACCGTGCTGCTTGCCGACCAACAGGGCGAACCCATTGGCGATGCCCTGATGTATAACGATGGCCGTTCGCAGCGACAGGTTAACCAGTTAACACACCTAACCGACAACACGGTTGTGCAATCGGTCAGTGCCGGGTTACCCAAGTTGATGTGGCTGCTGGAAAACCTGGATTCAACTCATCCCCCCCCGGCCTATGCAATGCACCAGGCTGACTGGTTAGCTTACTTACTGACCGACAGGCCCGGCCACAGCGATATCAATAATTGCCTGAAGACCGGCTATGACCCCTTTGACAACAGCTGGCCCGATTGGCTAACGCAAATCCCGGGGCTTGATTCACTGCTTCCCAGGGTGCATACCCCGGGCGACACCGTGGCCCCCGTTTCCAGCCGTGCAGCAGAAAAGTTTGATTTACCGGCGACGACCCAACTGGTGGCGGGCACCACAGATTCCCATGCCGCGATCCTGGCAACCGGCGTGCATGCCCCGGGTGAGGCGGTCACTTCGTTAGGCTCTACCCTGGTCACCAAGGTGGTGAGTGAAACACCCGTGTTTGATCAACACTATGGCATTTACAGCCAACCGTTCGGTCAAACTGAAGATGGACACCGGCTCTGGTTAGTGGGCGGGGGATCTAACTCGGGGGGAGCGGTATTACGAAACTATTTCACTGACAAGCAGATGCAGCAGTTAACTGAATACATCAACCCTGAACAGGATAGCGGGCTGGATTATTACCCACTGAATGCACCCGGTGAACGCTTTCCGATTAATGATCCGGAATTTCAACCACGACTGAGCCCGCGCCCGGATAACGAGGCGACATTCTTTCAGGGATTACTTGAAGGCATTGCCCGTATCGAACAACAGGCCTACCAGTTACTGGCCAGGCTGGGTGCCCCCTATCCCACTTCGATTCGCACTGTGGGAGGCGGGGCAAAAAACCAGGCCTGGACCCGGATTCGTGCCCGCTACTGCCAGACAGAGATACGGCAAAGCGAGTATACTGAAGCCGCCTATGGCAGTGCCCTGCTCGCCAGGCAAGCCTCTCAATAATAACTGCTAACCAAATAAAGGGGGAACACATGGCAATAACAACCAGTGGTTTTGGCTATTTCATCCAGGGTTTGTCGCTGGTCACCAAGCCCGGGGTAAAACGCTTCGTTGCCGTTCCGCTTCTGATTAACATAGTCATCTTCGCGTTACTGATCATGATCGTTGGCGGTTATGTCGAGGATTTGATCCAGGAAAACATCCCGCAGGACTGGCCTGCCTGGATTCGAGGCTTTCTGGAATTCCTTTATTACCTGATCGCGCTGCTGATTATGTTCTTTACCTTCTCATTCGTTGCCAATCTGGTCGGCGCCCCCTTCAATGGCTACCTGGCCGCCGCGGTGGAAAAACACCTGACTGGCATCACCCCACCCGGCAGTGATCGCAACATCATGGCTGAATTTGGCGTCATTATGCTCAGCGAATTAAAAAAGTGGCTCTACTATTTCATGTTTGCCATCCCCCTCGGGATTTTGTCGCTAATACTGTTTTTTATCTTTCCCCCGATTATTCCGTTTATCTGGTTTGTCTTCGGCGCCTGGATGTACAGCCTCGAATATGCCGACTACCCGATGGGCAATTACGGCCTGACCTTCAGTGAAATCCGTAAAGAAATCGCCAAGAAACGCATGATGAGTATGGGGTTTGGTAGCGCCGTGACGTTGGGCACCATGATGCCGTTGTTTAACTTCATCGTCATGCCGGTGGCCGTTGCTGGCGCAACGAAAATGCGGGTGGAACAGTTTCCGATGCCATCGAAGTAATTTTTTTATTTTTAAAATGTATTTTTTGGCCAACCGGGCCGACCTACTTTCTTGTCGCAACAAGAAAGTAGGCAAAGAAATGCTTTCCCTGCGCTCGCCAAACATTCGCGTCTTGTTGGCCTACTCAGGGACATTTTGTGATTCGCCCTCCCTGG
>JASFLV010000306.1:0-4054 GCA_050117915.1 Thioalkalispiraceae bacterium
AAGAATAGTCCTGAGTTTAAACATCTTTATTATACCTATGCACATGTCAGTGATATTTATGTCAAACAGGAAAGATATAATGATGCTGTTATCACCCTGAAATATTTCGCCCGGCACGAGCCAAACTCAAAGTATGTCCCCGAGGCACTACTCAAAGCAATTTCAATCTGGAAAACCGCCGGGTTTGCCTCAAAAATGAACGAAGAACTTGGCCCGTTCTATAGCAATTATCATCCAGATAGCCCGTACTGGCATTCACAGAAGAATGTCAATCAACGGATTTATAATCTCATCAAAGATACCTTACGCGAATATATATTGAGTGTGACCGCCAACTATCATAAGCAATACTTACTAACGAAAAATAATGCAGACTTTGTCAGCGCCAATAACTGGTATCAAAATTACTTAAGGCATTACAAGTCTTATTCGCGCAAGGATAATATTCACTACCTATTTGGTACCTTGCTTGCCGAACATCATAATTACAGCTCAGCCCTGCAGCATTTCGAGCTGGCCGCTTATGATTCAGAAATCATCATCAATTCCGATGCGGCTTATGAGAGTATTATCATTGCCTCGAAACTCGCCCGTGCCAGCAAAGATAAACGGGATGTTTCCAGATGGTTATCCAAGCTAATCCATTATTCAACACTTTATAGCCAGCAAAACCCCAATGATCAGCGCGCACAGAAAATACTCGCACATGCCAGTGAGCTGGCCTACCAGCACAACATGTTTAAAGAAACCGTCGCTCTGGCTGAATTGATTACTGATGCTAATGCCTCGCTGTATACAGTCAATCTCAATACCATCAAGGCACACTCCTATGTCAAGCTGCAGCAGTATGAAAATGCAGAAACCACGTACCTGGCCATCCTGGCTAATAAACGTCTCAAGCAGAAATACCGAACACCAGCAATTAATGGTCTGGCGTTATCTATCTACTATCAAGGCAAAACTGCCGTCGAACAGAATCAGATACAGGAAGCAATTCAACATTATGCACGAATTGTACAAACAGCCCCCTCCTCGAGCATTGCCGCAACCGGGATGTATGATGCGATTGCGTTATCCATGCAAAATGAACTTTGGGAACAGGCCATCAGAAACATTAAACTGTTTCAGCGCTATTACCCCCAGCACAAACACTCGCGTGATGTCGCAAAAAAGCTCTCGGTTGCCTATTTGAACTCCAAGCAGGATATTGCCGCCGCCCGGGAGCTGGAACAAATCTCCAAACACGAAAGCGACAAGGAGTATAAGCGCGCTGCCTTGTGGAAAGCCGGCGAACTCTACCAATCGAAAAACGAGTATCGTTCCGCGATTCGTTCCTATCAGCAATACGCGAAGAATTTTCAGCGGCCCTACCCGGAATTTATGGAGTCGCTCTACAAACTGGTCAAGCTAAACACCATTGTGAAAGACGCACGCCAGGCCAATCACTGGCAGAAGCAGATAGTGCGAGCCGACAAGAAAACGCCGACCTCGTTAAAAAATGATCGAACCAAACTGATTGCTTCAGAGGCAGCACTGCACCTCGCCCGCAGCAATCACCAGTTGTTTTCCGACACCCGCCTGGTGCTGCCACTTAAGCAAAACCTGAGGAAGAAAAAGAAGGCCATGCAACAATCGGTCAATCTGTATGGCCGGGCTTCATCCTATGGCCTTGCCGAAACCGCCACCGAGGCCACATATGCCATTGGTGAAATCTACCGTGAATTCAGCAAGGCGCTACTCGACTCAGAACGTCCCCGGCACCTCAATGCTACCGAACTGGAACAGTACCAGATCCTGCTGGAAGACCAGGCCTTCCCGTTCGAGGAGAAGGCCATCGAATTCTATGAAATCAATCTGACCCATGTGAAAGATGACATCTATGATGAGTGGGTACAACAGAGTCTCGCCAAGCTCAGACAACTATTCCCGGTCCGCTATCAGCGCGAGGCCAAGCTGGAAGGATACATCAATGTACTACACTAGGTTATTGATATTGCTAGTATTTTTTGTTGGCGGCTGTGCCACAGGCCCCGCCTCAGCGCCCTCAGAAACCGCACAGGGGGCCGATTCTGACAAAGCGAATACCACTGGCGAGGAAATTGCCCTCTACCGACAGGCCATCACAGAGCTTAATAACAATCAACTGGGCCGTGCCGAAATGTCATTTCTCAAGATGGCAAAACGACAGCCGGATCTGGCCGGCCCCTGGGCCAACCTGGCGCTGGTCTATATCAAGAGACAACAATATGACAAGGCGGAGGAACACGTACAGACGGCGCTTGCCAAGAATCCCAATATGCCCCAGGCACTCAACCTGGCCGGGTATCTGGCAAGCCGCAAAGGTGAAATCAACAAGGCCAAGGGACTCTACGAAAAGGCCATTTCAGAAAAACCAGACTATGCCCTGGCCCATTACAATCTCGCCCTGCTCTACGATATATACTTACAGAACCTGGTCAAGGCCGTTGAGCATTATCAACGTTACCTGTCCTTGATAGACTATGAAGACCAGAAAACAAAAACCTGGGTTGAAGAATTGAAACTCAATATCGAGAGGATTAAGACATGAAGAGAGTCTACATCGTGATCTGCAGTATGCTTCTATTAAGCAGTTCCCTCTATGCTGTTGAGGACCGCGTTGAACTGGAAACTACCTTCATCAAAGGCAATAAAGAGCTACCACAAGTACTCTATATCGTCCCCTGGAAAGACGCGAAACAGGAGAAAAGCAAAACCGAGATAATTGTCTTACACAGCCTGTTCGGGGATACTTTTGAACCCGTTACGCCTCAAAAGCTGGGGCAACAATAGCTGCTGCATAACTTATACAGCCTCCCTGGTATTGTTGCTAGTTAAATAGAATGTCCCACGAAATCTCTACAGATTATTTGATTGCTTCTATATGCCATTTTTCAGGGCTTTTAGGGTGATTGAGGAGAGGCCGGTGCAACCCAAATCTCTTCAAATACTCATCCAGACTAGCGGCCTTTGCTTTTGTCAGTTTCCCACTCAAAGTAGTCAATTGACCACTATTTAGATCTGCTGCAACACCATCCAGATGCTTGGAACGGCCTGCTTTACATTTGCATGGCTCACCACAGGGTTTTAGGCCGGAAGAAACCATGGCTTTGCCCCCATTACCGATACCTGCCTTAATCAATAATGATTTAACATGTTTACGAGTCGCCTCTTCATCTGGCCCATGACCAGTTTTCCATTTATTGCCTTCCTTAACTGGAGTCATGTTCTTTTTTGTCTTCAAAAAGTCAGAAAATTTAATAGTATCCCACTTCAAACTCGCATCTGAAAAGTGCTTCCAGGATATAGTACGCTTCCCGGCATCAGTTTTTGCCGGTGTTGTTGTTTTGTAGGTATTGTATAAAAACATATGAGCAACATGATGTTTCTGTTGCCATTCTTTTGTACGCCCATCATCCTGGCTAATAGTCATGTCGTAATTTTTCTTTACGTCAGTAAGAAAAGCTTTAAGACGCTCTTTGAAGGTTTTACCCTTAGGATCGAAATCCGTGTCTGACATTACCCACCCCGTATAGTTTTAATTAATATATATAGCTTTTATTTTCTTATTTTTTGGGTCAATTCCGATAACAACGATATGCTCAACATCACCTTCGCCTCTTTTAAATAGATATACATCCAGTTGTGTCCAGACATTCAGGGTGTCACCAAACTCAGTTGAAAAATTGCTAAATTCGGAACTTGCGACAGGAATTGCCTCCTCTCCCTCAATATCGACCTTCATTGAGAGCTGACTGGCGAACTTGGCTAAATCCTCACTTCTGGCAATTCTCGTTATTTTTCGTTCACCTAAAACAAAACCTGAACCATCCGTTGCACTTTGCCATTCTTGCACTATGTGCAGCAATGGAAGCCCCAGTAATTCCTTTAGGCCATTTTGATCATTTTCATTAATTGTTGTTCTGAATTCTATAGCGATTTCAGCAGGTTTGCTTGCATCTCTTACATTAGAGCAACCTGCAAAAATCAATACCGAAATACTAAAAACAATTAATCTCAACTGTATCTTCATTAT
>JASFLV010000307.1:0-4001 GCA_050117915.1 Thioalkalispiraceae bacterium
TACAACGTGTCTAGATAATCTGAGGGCTAGCGGCCGGGTAGCGTCGGGATTCTCAGTCTGGCTTACCTGAATAGCTAATGGCCAGAATCACACACCAGCTATCCCCTTTGGGGGTTTGTACCTGGACTTCGTCGTCACATGATTTTTTAAACAGTGCTTTGGCAAGCGGTGCATCCATACTGATGTAGTGTTCGTCCATATCGATCTCATCGGAACCAACGATGCGATAAGTCTGAGTTTCACCTGCTTCATTTTCTACCGTTACCCAGGCGCCAAAAAAGACTTTGCTGGTATCGGTCGGGGCTGCTTCGACGACGCTCAGCTCGGGGAGGCGTTTTTGCAGGTAGCGAATGCGGCGATCGATCCCGGCCAGTTCCTTTTTGCGATAAATATATTCCGCATTTTCTGAACGATCACCTTCTGCTGCAGCAGCCGACAATGCCCGGGTAACCTCAGCTCGCCGTTTCCAGAGTTCACCAAGCTCTTGGTCGAGACGCTCATAGCCGTCGCGAGTGATATAGGGCGAGGACCTGGGGGCTGGGGGGCGATAACGACCCATAACAGTGAATTCTCCAAATCTGACAACTAACGGACTAGTACGGGTCTCATCATAGCGGTAAACACTGTTTTCCGGTACCCGCGCTATTGGCAAAAATGATTCACTTACCTGTCAACCGGATCTCGTTCACTGCGTTAAACCATTTATACCCGGTCATCCCGGGAAAATGCTGAACAATAACGGAGGTGAGTCCTATGTTGGGGATGAAATTAAAACAACTTATTTTGCTTCTTTTCCTGTCAGTGTCATTGCTGTCAGCCTGTGGGGGTGGGGGCAGTGAATCCAGCCAGCAGGATGAGGGGCAAGTGCTGATCTCGTTGACCGATGCCGAAGGGAATTTTGTTACTTATACGGTTGATGTCCTGTCGATTCGTCTAACCCGACAGGATGGTACGGAAGTTGAAACCCTGCCGTTGAATACCCGCGTCGATTTTGCCCAGTATACTGAAATGACCGAGTTTCTTACCGCGGCCAGTGTGCCGCGTGGTATTTATGTTAAGGGTAGTGTGATACTCGATTATACGAATGCGGATATTCAGGTGGAAGATGCAATGGGTGCGTCCACCCCGGTTGCACAAATCCTGGATGCGAGCGGGAATCCTGTCACTACCCTGGAAGTGAATATAAACCTGGCGGGGCGTAGCGAGTTACCGATCGCACCGGGAATTCCAAAAAACCTGATGCTCGATTTTGACCTGGAACAATCTCATGTCGTCTCACTGGCAGAGCCAGTCACCATCACGGTTGACCCGCTCTTTATTGCTGAAGTCGATCCCCAGGCGCCGCGGATTCACCGTACCCGTGGTCCGCTGCGTCAGGTGGATGTGGCCAATAGTTCATTTGAAATTTACATCCGTCCGTTCTATCACCGGATTCGGACGGGTCAGCGACTCTTTGGTAGCCTGCAGGTCCTTACGAATGAGGAAACAATTTTTGAGATTGATGGAATCAGCTATCAGGGTAACGATGGGTTGATGGTATTAGATAATAAAGTACAGTTTACCGCAGTCATTGCCCGTGGTGATTTAAAATTTAATCCGCTGCGTTTTGAAGCCAATGAAGTTTATGCCGGTAGCAGTGTCCCCGGTGGCGATCTGGATGTAGTACGGGGGACCGTCACCTCAAGAACGGTTGATGATAAAATTATTGTTCAGGGTGCGACCTTGTTCAGAACCGATGGTACGATTGTATTTAACGACTATGTTACTATCCAGCTGGATGCAAGCACAACGGTGGCCAAACAACTTGAAGTTGGCAATTTCACGATTGACGATATCTCTGTCGGACAGCGTATCTCTGTGTTTGGCATGATCACCAACGATCAGCTCTCCGACTTGCAAATGAGTGCCGTCAATGGTTTTGCCAGGATGCGGATCAGTTCAGTTAATGGCGAGGTGATCAGTCTACCTGACGAGCTGAATTATCTGAGTCTAAACCTGAATAGCATCAATGGTCGTAATATCAGTATCTATGATTTCACTGGTACAGGGATTGATGCCGGCAATGATGCCGATCCCGCTCAATATGAAGTCGATACAGGTAGCTTGAGTTTAGCGAATATCACGGTCGATGACCCCGTGATTGTGCGTGGTTTCCCAACAGCCTTTGCTACTGCACCGGCAGATTTTACTGCACGCACGGTGATGACCAGTGAATAAATCCAGAACAGCATAAGTCACACTGGATCGTTTCCCCCGGAACGGTGCTGAAAGGCACCAAGCCACAAACCGCCTGCATTTCGATGCAGGCGGTTTTTTTAATAATAGCGATGGTTTTCTAGTTAGTTGGAAGTAATTCTGTTCTTGCCAGATTTTTTGGATTGGTAACATAACTGATCGGCATGCTTAATTAGCTTTTCGAATGATTCAGCCTGTTGCTCAAATTGATAGACACCGATGCTACACCCGGCGGTTAAGATTCTACCTTCATAATCAAATGCAAAGTCATTAATGGTCTTGAGAATATGCTCGGCGATATCCAGTGATTTTTCCCTGCCGCAATTTTCCAGCAGGATTGCAAACTCATCACCACCAACACGGGCAAAGGTATCATTCTGACGGACACATAATTCTATTTCTCTACATAGTGCGTTAAGAAATTTGTCTCCTGCAATGTGGCCATGTTTATCATTAATTCCCTTAAAACCGTCGAGATCCATGTATATGAGAGAGTGGACTGGCTGTGCCGGATTATTATTTTCCAGTAATATATCGGTTTTATGTTTGAGCCATCTGCGATTATAAATATTAGTCAAAGGATCATGGGTCGCATCCCAACTCAGGCTCTCGGTTTCGAGTAACAGATCCAGCTCAATCTTTTGTATCTTCTTTAAGGAGCGTGAAAATATTATTATCAAGACTAAGACAATCAACACGGACAGAATCGCAAGAAAACCAATCAGCCTGGTGAACTCCTGTTGAACTATATTTCGTCGCTTGAACGATGTGTCGATAATTGTGCCATGTAATTGATCAAAAATGCCCAATAACTCGATTTCCATGGGAATATCTTTCTGGGAAATATCGCGTCCGGCTGATTCCAGTTCACCAGACTGGATTCTATCTACTATATCATTTTGCAGGGGTTCGGTTATTTTTATTAGTTGTAAAGCACTATTGAAAACTTCTGTTTCTTCCGCTGAAAGTCCCTTGTTTACAAGCCGGTTACGCAAGGTAATAAAGTTGAGTGATAATTTGTGGAAACGTTGAAACTGTTCATCAATTTTCCATGAATCGTTTTCGTTATACATGCTCAGCATGAGTGACGATCGTTCTCGTGCTATATTCGCTATGTCGGTAGCAAGCTTTAGCTTTACTTCAAGATCAGTGTCAATTTGACTAAGTCTGTTGATATGATGACTGGTTAAGAATATGGTGGTAATCACAAAAACCAGGATCAAGGAAACAATCAAGATTGCATTCATGATCAAGAGCCGGGTGATTTTTAACTTATTCTTCATTTGCACAAATGACTAAAAACATAGATTGTTTATTCCAGGCACTGCTCCCAATAAGGAACACCTTGAAAGCGTTCCACAAGAAAGTCGATGAACGTCCTGACCCGTTGGGATAAATGGCGTGTCGGTGGATAAATCGCGTAAGCGTTAACCGACGGTATTTGATAATCCTGTAATATCGGTATTAGCTGGCCTTTCTGAATAGCCTCATAACCAATAAAAGTGGGCTGACGGACAATGCCCAGTCCTGCCATCGCCGCCTGTTTCAGATAATCCCCGTTGTTGGATTGCAGCCCCTTGCCAACCCGAACATGCTGTAACTGACCCAGCATATCAATGAACGTCCACTGGCCCGGATTAGGTAAATAACTATAGGTTAAACAAGCATGATCGATTAATTCCTCCGGGGTTGACGGGGTGCCAAACCTGTCCAGGTAAGCCTGGCTGGCACAGACCACCGTGGAAACCGTGGCGAGCTTGCGCGCG
>JASFLV010000308.1:0-3998 GCA_050117915.1 Thioalkalispiraceae bacterium
AGACTTTGATGCACGCAATATGCGTGATTACGTAAAAAAGCGTTGCAAGGAACTGGGTATACACCAGCAGGGCGGTGTACGGGTGAACCTTGCCGGTTGCCTTGGCCGCTGCGAACTTGGACCAACCATCGCCGTCTATCCGGATGAAGTGTGGTACACCTATGTAGACAAAGAAGACCTTGACGAGATCATCGAGGAACACTTTGTAAACGGTCGTATTGTCGAACGCCTGAAGATTTAACAGAACTATGCCGCGCGAAATCATTGATGGTCCAGTCGGATCATTAGAACTCATTATCGAATCACCGGCAAACTGGGCGGATACTGATCCGATAGCCATATGTTGCCACCCGCATCCACTGCATGGTGGCAGTATGCAAAACAAGGTCGTGCATATCCTGGCCAAGACATTTTTGAGTTTAAATGCAAAAGTGGTGCGTTTTAATTTCCGTGGCGTGGGAAAATCAAGCGGTGAGTTTGCTGATGGTATTGGTGAGCGAGAAGACTTATATGCGGTAACGGATTGGGTAAAACGCCAATGGCCACAGGCACCGCTCTGGTTAGCGGGCTTTTCTTTTGGTGCGTCTGTCTCGATTTTTTGTCATGAGAAAATCAATCCTCAACGACTGGTACTGGTGGCCCCGCCGGTGGATATGTACCCGGCGATTAAGAATGTCGCTATCCAGACAAAGGAGTGGTTATTGGTCCAGGGCGGTCAGGATGAGATCGTTTCCAGTGATGCTGTCCTGGAGTGGGCAAACCAGCAGAAGCATCCTCCCAGGTTAATTCATCTGCAAGACACCGGCCATTTTTTCCATGGCCAGTTAAATGTCGTTAAAGAGCGTATTCTCGCGATCTGGAACGAAAGATGAATACGCCGCTAAATAGCAATGCTAGCCCTGACACAGTTGTTCAAATCAGCTCGTTATGTAAGTCATATGATACACAACGGGTTGTCGATGACGTTGACTTAGCCGTCATGCGTGGCGAGTGTTTTGGTTTGCTTGGCCCGAATGGGGCAGGCAAGACCACCACCTTGCGTATGCTACTCGGCATGACCCCAGCGGATAGTGGTGAGTTGAAAATACTCGATCAACCGATCTCGGAACATATTCGCCGCCGCATCGGGGTTGTCCCACAGATGGACAATCTGGATCCGGATTTTAGCGTGATCGAAAACCTGCGTACCTATGCCAGTTATTTCAATTTATCCGGTAAAGTCATTGAACAACGCATTCAAGAACTATTGGATTTCGCCCGGCTGCGGCAGAAGGCCAATGAGCAGATCGACAACCTCTCCGGTGGCATGAAGCGCCGCCTGACCCTGGCCCGCGCCCTGGTGAATGACCCGGAATTACTGATCCTGGATGAACCGACTACCGGTCTGGATCCCCAGGCCAGGCAATTGATCTGGCAACGCTTGCTGGAGCTTAAGCATGCCGGACATACGCTGATACTCACCACCCATTACATGGAAGAGGCACAACGGTTGTGTGATCGGCTGGCGATCATGGATCATGGCAAAATCATCGTGCAGGGCTCACCTCAGGAATTGATCAAGACCCACATCGAACCTCACGTGATTGAAGTGACAGGCAATGGTATGGAAACCTGGCAGCAACAGTTCCAGCATAATGGCGTCGCTCGTTTTGAGGCATTGGGCGGATCGGTGTTGATCTATACCGATGATGAAAGACCGGTGATCGATAACCTGTGCCAGTTTGGTCATCTGGAATTCATTCATCGTCGCGCCAACCTGGAAGATGTGTTTCTGAAAATGACCGGCCGGGATTTACGGGAAGATTGATGATTAAAACGGGTCAAACAAGCTGGTTGCGCTGGACTCCGATCTGGTCACGCAATATGCGTGTCTGGCGCAAGCTGATTGGTCCGGCGCTGTTGGGTAATATCGGCGAACCGCTGTTATACCTGCTCGCCCTGGGTTACGGGCTCGGCAGTTTTCTCGGGCAAAAGATCGAAGGCCTGGAATACGTTGTCTTTTTGGCCTCAGGGATGGTCTGTGCTAGCGCCATGAATACCGCCAGCTTCGAGGGCATGTACTCCGCCTATACCCGGATGGCGGTGCAGGATACCTGGCTGGGGATGCTCACCGCACCGTTGACCATCCGCGATATTATTGTCGCCGAAGTCATCTGGTGCGGGACGAAAAGTACCATCAGTGTGCTGGCGATCTTGCTGGTGGCCTCACTTATGGGATTAGTGGCCGATGCCCGGGCCTTGCTGGTGTTGCCCCTGGGTTGGTTTGCCGGCGCCTGTTTTGGCGCCATGGCACTGGTGATGACCGCCGTCGCCAAGAATTATGACTTCTTTTTATATTACTTTACCCTGTTGGTGACGCCGATGTTGCTCCTGAGCGGGGTGTTTTTCCCGATTGATAATATGCCGGAGGTCGTCCAGACCGGGGCCAAAGCCTTGCCCCTGTATCATGCCCTGGCCCTGATGCGACCGCTGATGATCGGCCAGTGGCCCACCGAGGTGCTGCTGCATCTGGGGGTTCTCCTTCTATATATACTGATAGCCATTCCCATTGCCATTCGCCTGATTTCCCGGCGTCTGTTGCGCTGAGTCTTGGAGGATGAGTCAATTCCGTGCCCAGAATTTTCAGGGCACCATCCTGACAGGACATCTCCCCTTTTATGCCAGCATTAGCCGTGTCATTCCGGCATGGATTTAGCCGGAATCCATGACCTGACCAGCTGGCCCGTTGCGGGGCAATGGAAGTTTACTGCTAACTAACTGATTAAAATGAGTATTATGTAAATTGTCTGCTTTTTACACATAATTGTTGACAATAATTTACAATTTTACTATATTAGCAATTACTGAATTACAGCTTTCTTGGTTAGGTAACCGAACGGACTCATTGAGAAGGCTCAGTTTTTAACTCCTCCATCCTCCTTATGGTGGTATTCTTAAGAACGGCGCGGATCCCCCCTTTTCCGCGCCATTTTTTTTGCCTGAAATTCTATGTTAATCATATTGTTAGCCCAATTCGGACAATTTTCTTCTATTACAATACAAAGAGCGAAAAATACCCGAAAGAAAGCCCGGATCACCCTTGTGACCAGACCGGTTTTTCTGTACTATTCCGCCTCTTTTTCCGGCAGTAAGCCCTATTTGGAGCAGATTTATGAAAACGTTTAGCGCCAAACCCCATGAGGTTAAGCGTGACTGGTTTGTTATCGACGCCACCGACGTGGTGTTGGGTCGTCTTGCCAGTGAAGTCGCTGCCCGTCTGCGCGGCAAGCACAAGGCGGAATATACCCCGCATGTGGATACCGGCGACTATATTGTTATCGTCAACGCCGAAAAGATTCGCGTCACCGGTAACAAGGAATTAGACAAGACATATTATAAGCACAGCGGTTATCCCGGTGGCATGAAGTCTCGCAGCCTGCAGAAGGTTCGCCAGACGCATCCGGAGCGGATTATCGAAACCGCGGTCAAAGGCATGCTCCCCAAGAACCCCCTGGGTCGGGCAATGTTCCGTAAACTGAAGGTTTATGCCGGTCCTGAACACCAGCACCAGGCACAGCAGCCCCAAACATTAGAGATTTCAAGGTAAGGATATGGCAGAACAATATTATAGTACTGGCCGGCGCAAGAGCTCTTCAGCGCGTGTCTACATCAAGCCGGGCTCAGGCAGCATTAACGTCAATAGTCGTCCACTGGACCAGTACTTTGGCCGTGAAACGGCGCGGATGATTGTCCGTCAGCCACTGGAAGTGGCCGATGCCCTCGACAAGTTTGACGTCGATGTCTTTGTCAAAGGCGGCGGCGGTAGTGGCCAGGCCGGTGCGATTCGCCACGGTATTAGCCGTGCCTTGATCTGTTACGATGAAACTCTGCGTTCGCCGCTGCGTAAAGCCGGTTTCGTGACTCGTGATGCCCGTGAGGTTGAGCGGAAGAAGATCGGTCTACATAAAGCGCGTAAACGTCCACAGTACTCCAAGCGCTAACAGTTACCCGTCATTCCG
>JASFLV010000309.1:0-3974 GCA_050117915.1 Thioalkalispiraceae bacterium
TGCTGGCTGCCGTCAATAAGATCGAAGCCAGAACCGGGCGGGATGCCAGGCCAAAAGAGATCGCCAGAACAATGGGGATCAGCATCGATGAGTATCACCAGCTGGTGTTGGAGACCAATACCTGTCGAGTACTCAATTTTACTGATGTCGAGTATGAGGATCAGAGTTTTTCCGATGGCGTCAGTGATGACACGACACATGGGCCGTTGAAGGGAATGCAGCGCGAGGAATTCAAGCAGTTTCTGGCAGAGGCAATTAAACTTCTCCCCGAACGGGAACAGCTTATTATCAGTCTTTATTACGACGAAGAACTGAACTTAAAAGAAATCGGGAGCGTCCTGGGTGTCAGTGAGTCCCGTGTGAGTCAGCTGATGAGCCAGGCCCATACCCGGATGCGAAATACACTGAAAGAGTTTATCGAGGCTGAAGCAGAAGAAGTTGGTTAAATAACAACCAGAACTGCTGGCATATGCCCAATACCAGATTATTCTATATATATAGTAAATCTTTTGCTGTGATTGCCCACGTTCTGTGACCGACTAGGCAGTTGTGATACCCAGAGCAGCCTTAGTATTCCCTGTGTGGCAGGGGGAATTACGTGTGCCCTTTAAGGAGGTAGTCGATGAGTTTTAATGATGTATTTCTAATAGTACCGAACCCGTTTCTGTCGGGATTAATCTGGTTTATCGTCATTGTGGCAGTGATGTATTTTGCCCGTACACCCGCCCACCTTGCCATTATTTCATTTTGCCGGGTCTTTCATAATGCGATGAGGCTTTCTGCGCGCGCGGTGATGCGTGCCGAGGCCCGTTTGAATGCGCGCAATCGTGAGGTGTTGCTGGCGCAGGGCCGCGAAGCCACTGAACGTATAATCGAGCGAGAGTTTGATCGGGTGGATGCCACAGTACGTCGTGACCTGGCTGAATATCCGTCCCTGCATCGTCAGTTGAGTGAGGAAATCACCCAGATCGATGATGACTACAAGGACAGTACCGAGGTGCCACCGGAACCACCGGCCTGGGTTAAAGCCGTGGATGCCGTAGCAAAAATACCCGGTAAAGATCCAATGGTTGCCAGTATTCTGGAAGATATTCACAGTTCGATGGTCAAGGCCAATACCCAGGCGATTGAGGAATACCGTAAATCCAGTCATAAGCGCCATGAGCATCTGAAAAACATGATGCCCCATTGGCGTAAGGTACGTAGCATCCTTGGGCAGGTTGATAAAAGTGTAACTAGCTTATTAACCCGATCCCAAACTATTGATAGACACATGGATGAGTATGAACAGATTGTCAAAGAGTCTGATCGTTCTGTGCGTATGCTGTCATCCTCTTCGTTAACCCATTTCTTTATCTCGGCATTGGTCCTGGCCATTGCGGTAGGTGGCGGCATGATCAATTTTGAGTTGATTGCTTATCCCATGTCGCAAATGGTGGAAGGCAAGCGGGAGATTGGCACGTTTGAAGTCTCCAGTGTTGCTGCACTGGTGATTATCCTGGTGGAGATATCGATGGGGATTTTCCTCATGGAGCTACTCCGGGTGACCAAGTTGTTCCCGGTGATCGGATCATTAAATGACAAGTTGAGGATCAAGATGGCCTGGACTGCATTTGGTTTTTTGTTTGGTCTTGCCTGTGTTGAAGCCGGTCTGGCTTTTATGCGCGAAGTGATGGTCGAAATCGATCAGGCTCAACGTACCGGGGCAGCCTTTGATGCACCGACCTGGATTTTGACCGCGGCACAGATGGGACTGGGTTTCATCCTGCCATTTGCGCTGATGTTTGTCGCTATTCCGCTGGAGACGTTTGTGCACTCGTTGCGCACCGTGCTGGGTATCGTCGGGATTGGATTATTACGCGGTCTGGCCTGGTTGTTACGTTTTATCGGTAGCATTATGCGTTTTCTGGCTAAGATGCTGGTGAATGCCTATGATTTTGTGATATTTGCCCCGCTCTGGGTGGAACGTAAACTCAAAAACAAAGATGTCAGTGATAGCGAGCGACTCGATAGCGCCACTACAACACTATAATAAAGGATAGTTTATATGTTACATATGATTAAAAGCATCGGAATCATCTTGGTAATGACTGCTTTAGTAAGTTGCTCGAAACACAATCCTGAGCGTGATCATGGTATTTATATGCTGATTGACACCTCGGGAACTTATTCTCAGGAATTAAAGGAAGCTCAGAAGATCATTGAGTTTGTGATCAAGGAGATTGATCCCGGTGACAGCTTTGCTGTACAAAGAATCGATAGCGGCAGTTTTAGCGAGAAAGACATTGTGCATTCACAGACTTTCGATACACGTCCAATTCAGGCAGGACAACAACGTAGTGATTTTCGCAAGAAGATTGATGAGTTTGTGAAGAATGTGAAGCCCAGCGCTTATACTGATATTTCAGGTGGATTGTTGCAGGGTGTTCAGTTTTTAAATGAAGCCGGGGCAGGACGCAAAACCATTCTAATCTTTTCAGATATGAAAGAGGAGTTGCCAAAAGGTTACAAACGCGATACGCCCCTGCAATTGAATGGTTTCAATGTTATAGCGCTGAATGTGACCAAGCTTAAGTCAGATAATTTCAATCCGGATGAATATTTTGATCGACTCAAAGCATGGAAAAAGAAAGTCGAAGCTGGTGGCGGCAACTGGATCGTGATTAACGATCTCAAACGACTGGATCCAATATTTCAATAATAAATAGCCTAATCTAGACAAATAAAAGCCATAATATTCCGGTATTATGGCTTTTTTTGTTCAGCTGAAACAAAAATGTCAAGGCTGGAAATTTCATATCAGGCATGAAAAAATGCAAGTTATATTCAAGTAAATAATTGTCACTGCCGACACTAAATCAGAGATTCACAAATAGTTTAAAAGCATGACGCACACAATCAAAGCCTCAAGAAATAGAAACCCCATGTGGTATTTTGAGCGGAATTACGTCGCTTTGACGGCCATGCTGGAGCAGACCCAACTCGAGCAACACGGAGTATTGAATTTTGAGCTGGCAGGCTGCCCGGTGGAAATCAGCATTGTGGAGCGTACCCGCTATACCACATTGATAAGAATTCATCAGGAATTGGTCAATCAGGCCTCGTTCCTGTCTGACATCGTTTTCGATGTGCGTATCTATGATGATGCCCAGCTGGCAGAAGTGATTAGTTATCAGGGTAAAAAAAGAATCAAGTATAAATATGCCTACCCGAATAATAACATGTACGTGCCGGATGAAAAACGTCAGGGCAACCTGCTATTACATGACTGGCTTTTAACCTGTGCTCGTCTAGACTACCAGGATAACCTGATAGAAAAGGTCTAAACACTAGTATCTAGAATATTAGACTTTAGAGTAGAACACGATTTTGTATCAATAAATCCATGACCTTACGACCTGCTCTGTTTGCAATCATTGTATTCGTTACCAGCTTGCTGCTGGTCAGGCCGTTATTTGCCAATAATGCTATTGCGATCACTGCCCATGCAAATGGTGATTTTCAGAGAGCGGCGGAATTATGGCAGGACCTCGCCAACGAGGGAGACGCCATTGCCCAGTATAATCTCTCCCTGCTTTATGAAAACGGGAGCGGGGTACGCCAGGATCAAAATATTGCCCGCTACTGGCTGGCCATGGCTGCCCGCCAGGGTATTGCCCAGGCCTATCAGAAGCTGAACGAAAATAGCATCCGCCCTGGACAACAACCGGTGGCGCTGACACAAATTGTCAGTAATCCTCAGCAGTGGGTGCAGATCCAGAATCCAAATTACTACACCTTGCAGTTGGCTAGTAGCACCAATCAGGCCCTGATTAACAAGTATTTTGAGGAAAATAATTTACAGGGTAAGGCCGGCTATTACAGCTCTATGCGCCAGGGAGAGCGCTGGTACGCGCTTGTGTACGGCTCCTATAGCTCGGTCAATGAAGCCAAGGCGGCCATCTCAGACCTGCCTCAGGACCTTAGGAAATGGT
>JASFLV010000310.1:0-3962 GCA_050117915.1 Thioalkalispiraceae bacterium
CCAACGCCTACAATGCCGACATCGATGAGTATACCGATGTTGAACTGAGCTTTGACAATCTACATTTTGTGGGTGTTGATCCTGCCGATCGAATCGACTGGCAAATCGGCGCCAGTCTGCATGCCGAAAAGATCTATACCGGTGACCTGAATCCTTACACCGAAATTGCAACGATCAATATGACCTTGTCGGAGAACATCGGTGGTGCCTCATATAAATATGAAAACTACGTTGTCGAAGTGGAGTATGATCAGTATCTGGTCCCATCCGAGGCCTTAGTTGATGTCAACGGTCGTCTCTATCACTATCTGCACGGTTATGTTGATGTAGAAACAATTACTTCATTACATTACCCAACTGTTAACCCATTAACTTATCCTGACTCAGGTGGTCCGTTAATTTATACCGGCGAGATGAATAAAAAGATCAAGTTGACCCCAGTTAGTGCTACACAGGTCAATGTTGCTGCAGATACGGATGGTGATGACTTCTATGAATATTCGATTACTCTACCGTGGACTGCATTGAAAGACGATCGTCAGAACAACAATGCACCAGTTGCGAATGCCGGTAGTGATGTCACGATTAACCTGGGAGAGACCGCCCAGTTGGATGGCAGCTTGAGTACTGATGCCGACTACAACCTGCTGACCTTTAGCTGGACAGTCACTGCTCAACCGGCAGGCAGTAATGCAGACTTACAAGGTGCTGAATCAGCTAATGCTACGATCACGCCGGATATGGGCGGGACTTATACCCTGGAGCTAATGGTGTATGATGGTTGGTTCTCAAGTACGGATACGGTTACTGTCACAGTCAACTAATAATAATTTTCTTACCTAACCAGGTTGAGCCACCACATAATTGTGGTGGCTTTTTTTATGTATGTTCAAGCGTTCTTGAAGGATTATAACTTTGATAATTCTTCCTCGATACGATCCAGTTCTTCCCTGGCCGCCCTGGCAATACCATCTAAGACTTCCGCATTTTCGAGCTGGATAGCCTGTTCTTCGGCATCTTTATCCAGCCCCTGTCGGTAATCCTTTTCAATGGCTATAAGACGTTCTCGTAATTCATCCCGTTTAGCCAGTAACTCTTTTTTTCTATCTGCGTCAGTACTCACAGCAACTCCTGGTTTAAGTTAGTCTTTTAGTGGTGATTCCGTTGGGCGCTTTTCCAGTGTCCATTGATGCATGGAACCATCATAAAGTTTGACATCCTTATTGCCCAGGATTTCTGACATCAAAAACCAGGATCCAGAGGCCAGGTGGCCACTATTGCAATAAGTAATACTTTTGGCATCCGGATCAATCCCCAGTCTGCTCATTAGCGCCTTCGTATCTTTATCACTGATAAAGCGCGCCGGCAGGCCTGGATCCGTAATTAATTCATTGGGATAATTTTTTGCTCCGGGGATATGCCCACTATCATACACGTATGATTTCTTATACCAGGTGCCAAGATATAAACTGACCGGCCGGGTATCCACTAACTGCCTGTCTTTAGCTTTCACCGCAGCGGCCACTTCTTCACTGGACGCAAAAATTTTGTTATCGGGCGCCTTGGCCGTCCAATTGCCCTTTTTCGGCTTACTGGCGTCAACACTGACCTCACGCTTATCCAGAATCCACTGTGCCATCCCGCCATTTAAAATCGCCAGGTTAGTATGTCCGAAGTACTTCAGTGACCAGTAAAACCGCGTCGCCATGGTCATATCTCCATTAGATTCACCTTTAGTGACAATCACGACGGGATCATTCTGATTAAGTCCTACGCGCTGCATTAATGCCTGGAAATCTTCCGGGGTCGGCACCATCCTGGTCACCTTTTTACCCTCGATCATTTTAGTGGCACGCACTTTTTTGTAGTTCACCAGCTGGGCACCGGGTATATGGCCACCCACTCTGCCCAATTTCTGTTTGCCGGTCTTTTTATCTTTGTAATAGAGTGGCTGTTTAGTAAAACTCTTCACATCCTTCCTTACATCTAGAATAACGACCTTATCCTGATTTTGTGCCAGCCAGTCAGTTTCTACAACCGGACCGGGTATTGTCGTGCTGGCATGGGCAATTACTACTGTAGTAAAAAGTAGTAAAAACAATGAAATTCTATGAGCCATGATAAATATCCTCCTTTATCACTTATTTTGAAGGGCTAGGTACTCGAAGATTCAGTATGATTCAGGCTGAATATATCAAGTAACTGTTTGTTTAAGTTGATGTTCATTTCAGACAAATAATAAACACTGCGATCAAGAAAGCATTGTTCCTGGTGGTGTGGAAATAATTGTTCAATTCTGTAGTCGCGGGTGACGAGTAGTTCGCTGATTTCGTATTGAAATAATAACAAAACATATTTAAGCCAGTCGGTGGCAAGGCTTTCATCCTGGCTGGTTGCCAGCAGGTTTAACTGACTTAATAACAGGCTGGCATCAAACCACTTTCCATCTGTCACCCAGAGGTTAGTGGTAAATAACCGCGTTGGTTGCCCGTAATCATTCATACCCATCGCCACCACATGTGACCATTCATCTTCAATTTTTGATCGGGTAAAAAAGTGGTAGTGACCGTGCTCGTCTTCCCCCTGGATCGCCTCTGGTGACTCGTGGCAGTGATAAAAAGCCCGCCAATACTGGTTGCCAAAGTAATAGGGTGTTTCCGGATAGCGCTGGTAGGGCTTGATGGTGTTACTACCCTCTAAAGACAACAAAACAGCATTGGTCTGCTGTTCTCCCATCTCATTCATGCATTCCACCAGGCGTGAAGCCCAGCGTTGATCCTGATCATAATCAGGGGTAGCAAACTGGTTAATCGCCATAACTAAAAATCACCTCCACCACCCAGCGAACAGGGTGCCACACCGAGCCCACAGGGAGTACCCTGCTGCATCACGTCTTCCTGTTCCTGTGCCGACGTTGATTCTACTTCTGGCAGTTTATGTTGCGTATGGTCAATGGCAACGGCGATCGTGGCCAGGCTCAAGGTGGCCCCCATAATCACTTTTCCAGTTTTATGTTTCATGAGTTCACCTGCACAACTGTTCTGTAATATTAATAGGGTTTATCCAGCCCGATTACAACACGTAAGCGAGTACCGACAATGTTTCCGAGGAATCCTGCGACTAACCATAACCAGCCATGTACGCTACCACTGCTAATGCCTGCCAATAATGAACCGATATTGCAACCAAACGCCAGGCGTGCTCCATAACCGAGTAACAGGCCACCGACAATCACGGTCAGCACCTTTTTCCAGTTCAGTGTTGATGCCGGCGCAAATCGCCCGGCCAGTGCTGCGGCCAGGCCGGCACCCAAAATTAGACCGAAATCCAAGAGAGAAGTGTTATCCAGCAGAACACTATTGTTAAGCGCATGGGAAGGATAGGCTGTTTGCCAATAACTCCAGCTACTCACGTCGCCACCTAAGGCTGACCACAGCTTCGTTCCCCACAGACTCAGGGCAAAGGTAATCGACCACGGGTGGCCTGCAACCAGCAGGACCAACAGGTTAAGTATCGCAAGTCCGATGACTGCCCACCACAACGGCCACTTGCCAAACAAGAGTGTGTTAATGACCTGGTTACGGGGCACTGGCGTCAACACCGGTTTCAATTCCTGATTTTTGCTTTTGTCCAGTGTGACCGCGATGAAAAACAATACGAACAAGATACCAAACGTGATCAATAGCGCGGGTAACCAGCCAAAGCGATCGATCAATGAAATTGCACCAACATCACCCAGACTGTGCCACCAACCCAGGTGCGAAGACGCCAGAGTTGCGCCAACAATAAAAAACAGCAGGGTGATCAACATATCGGCCTGACCCTGCCCCATTGTGAACAGGGTTCCAGACCCACAGCCACCCCCTAACTGCATACCAATGCCAAACATAAACGCACCAACCAGCACTGAGTAGCCGACCGGGGAGATGGCACCCGCGGCTTTCGTCCCTTCAAAGACCCCA
>JASFLV010000311.1:0-3960 GCA_050117915.1 Thioalkalispiraceae bacterium
GTTTTACCAGGTAACAGTCCTGGATAATTCTTCTGAGGTTAGCGCTAAGGTTAGCCCAAAAATTATCTTCTCTTTCTGTGTTGCCAAGTAATTCCTTTTCGAGCTCAAGATATTTTTTTCTAAGAAGAAGGCAATCGGGTTCAATTATTTCAGTATGTTGTCGGTCGCTGTCCTGATAAAGCAAATCAAATCGGCCTTCAGTTAATTTGCTTTCGGTGGTTAGATAATTTTCGATTGAGGCTGCGGGTGATGCTTTTTGGCGTTTGTTACTATCGCTGATACATTTAATAAGCTGTTTTCGACTATTACGCCATAGAAGGAAAAATATAATCAATAATATAGCCAATGTTATAATAATTTGTATCACAACGAAGAGTGTGAGTTCACCAACACTAATCATGTACCGCACTCCTTTAATGCGAGTTGAATTATTCATCTAATACTAGCAAAAAGGGCAGATCAATTATTTATACAATTAAGTAAATTATAATATAGCGCGGTATTAAGGGTTTCGTAGGATTTGTCCGTAAAAGGATTTGTTGGACTTTTTTCGAAGAGTCCAGGGTGACCACTTTTTTCATTTGTGCTACAAGGCTCTTTACCAAACAGACCTAGTGGACATCGTTTCAAAAGCCACGCTTGCGTGGTCTGAGTGTTTAACCAACTGATTTAGCTTGTTACAACCACCGGTGCGTTGAACCAGTTGTGCCAATCGTGATGTTGGGTTTCACCGCAAATTTACAAAATTAGGCTCAGAGTAAAATTTCTTATTAACCGATCAGAACGAAAAATTTATACTCTGACCCCCATTTCAAATTTTCCATTTATCAGGATGGAAAAAGTTTTAGAGAATTGCTTTTAACATTATTATATGTACGCTCATTTACCGCTCGATAATTCATATTTCATTAAATTATATGTAGTTACTTGACGGTTGATAGTTTAATAGACGCTATTATTTGAAGGGCTATCTCACCGATTCTGTTTATAAATTTATCGTTTTTCATGCCAAGTTTCCATTGCTGGTTAGCCGAACCAGTAATTAGCGGTTTTCAATTTAAGTTAATGTGAACTGTTTCCCGGCTGGAAAAATAAACAATCAAACTTCTGATTTTTTGTATATGCTATTAGTGCAGATGCACAAAATGTTTATGTGCTTTTTTAGTACGACGTTTAACCTAGGATTGGGAGGAACCCATGTATACTGACGATGTAACCACCCAGAATTCAAGTTTTGCAGATTACCTGGCCGATGATTATCAGGCACTGTCATTTGAATACCACCCGCAAAGCCGTAGCCTCTGGTTCTATATGCAGGCTAAACCACGGCCATGCTTTACCCCGGCGTTATTGCACGACCTGCAAACATTGTTTGACAAGATCGATAGATACCCGGATCACCCGCACCCTGTCGAATATTTAATCGCCGCATCAGGTATGAAGGGTATTTATAATCTTGGTGGCGATCTCAGCAACTTTCTACAATGTATAAAAAACGGTAACCGTGATTTTTTACAGAGTTATGCCTATAGCTGTCTTGAGTTAGGTTATCGTTGTTATCAGCAGTTTGACCGCGGCATCACCTCAATTGCGCTGATCGATGGCAATGCCTACGGTGGCGGGTTTGAGGCTGCACTGTCATGTAACATTCTGATTGCGGAAGAAAATGTCGAAATCAGTTTTCCGGAAATTAACTTTAATCTGTTCCCGGGAATGGGTGCCTATAGTTATCTATCACGCCGCGCAGCACCTCATATCGTAGAAGAAATGATTACATCGGGTCGTCCCTACACAGGAAAAGAATTATTCGATCTGGGTATTATCGATATTTGTGCAAAGCCGGGTGAAGGTCATCAGGCGGCAATGGAATTTCTTACGCGTCATCGTAGACAACAACATGGACGTATTGCCATGCATCGTGCTAGACAGGCAGTTTATCCTGTTACCATGCCGGAACTGATGCAGGTTGCCGATGTATGGGTTGATGCGGCTATAGGATTGGACAAACGCGGTTTAAAAGTCATGGAGCGATTTTCAAATGCACAACAAAAGCGAGAATATGAGACAGCGACAGACAAGATGGAGTTTCTCGTGGCGTAATTATTTTTCGGTCGACGAGTTTATATCGTGCGCAATTCTCCATAGCGCGAATTGCGCACGATGAAACTCTTTCTTGATCTGCTCGACAAGGTCTAGACCTGTCTCAGTAAATTCATTTTTACCAACCCTGGAAGCACTATTTAGCAATTTATACAAGTTGGTTGCACCTAATGACCCGGCAGGGGTTTTAAATTTATGTGTAACATCCATAAACTGAACATAACTATTGTCATCTACGGCATCAAAGAGTTCTTTCAGTAATTGCGTTCCATCTTTAATAAAGCTGTCGACCAACTCTATAAAATAGTGTTTATCATCAAGATAGAATTGTAATTCAGCTTCATTAATCGCTTCACTTTTGTTTTTAAGCGGCATAACATTCTGACTTTCAGGGAGTTCAGACAGAGGTGCCAGCTGCTCATGCTCAGAAAGCGAAAGATCAACAATAGCATTCAAGAGTTCGTTGGGGCGAATTGGTTTGCTTAAAAACTTATCAACCCCAACTTCCTTACAACGTTGAATAGCTTCTGTTGTGGCATTTGCCGTGAGCATAATAAAGGGCATTTTGTTGTCGGGGTACATAATCCGAAATTGTTGAATAGTCTGAATACCACCTAAAAGTGGCATATGCATATCGATGATACAAAGGTCGAAATCCTGATGATCAAGTATATCAAGCGCAATATCGCCATTGTCGGCGAGCATTACTTTGTGACCTGCTTTCATCAGGGTTCGCTCGAGGATTTTCTGATTGGTGAGATTGTCTTCTACAACGAGGACGTTTAGATGTATGTTAGCTTTACTCTCAGCCCAATAATGACTTAAGTATTCAACATTCTCCCGGTGTGTATAGAGTACGGGTGTAGCATGTAATGCATTGAACAGACTGGTTGTATCCAAAGGCCATTTTATAACATAGTCGTAGCCATATCCTTTTAAACGTTCTTTAGTTTTCGGTCTTACATCTGATTGCACCAGAATGAGATTAGTATTGGCAAGATAATTTGAACGTTTAACGGCTGAGGCAAACACTTCTGCATCAAAATCAAATTCTGACTTTGCAATGATAATAGCATCAATGCGTCTGTCACGTTTTTCAAACTCCCTGATCTTCTCAAACGCCAGTTTGGCGGAATCAAATTCAGTAAGATTTAACCCCCATTTTTTACAAGTGTTCGCCAATACAGGAAGCACTTCATCAATATCTGTTATAAGCATTACATGGAGTTGACTCAGATCTTTTTTATCTTCAAGGTTCTGAGCTTGTTTTTCAAATGGCAGATGGAATGTAAAAGTACTACCTTCACCATATATACTGTAAAGTCCGATCTCACCCCCCAGATGGGTGACCAGTTCTTTAGCTATCGCGGTACCCAGGCCCGATCCCTGATATTTTCGTGTGTCTGTATTATCTGCCTGATGAAAACGATCAAATATAAAGGCCTGATCTTTCTCCTTAATGCCAATACCTGTGTCTATAACTTCGAACAGAACATCAATTTTGTTGTCGAGTATATTGCCATCTGTTTTTAAATAGGCGTTAATGGTTACGCCACCACTCTCAGTGAATTTAATCGCGTTGCCTATCAGGTTGATAAGAACCTGTCGAAGTTTTTCACTGTCCCCAATCAGTGCGTAAGGTAGGTCGGTATCAATGTATAATCTTAATGACAAGCCTTTTGCTTTCGCCTGCGGGGTTAACATTTTTATTGTGAAGTTGAGTAGCTCATGTAAGTCAAAAGGCTTATTCTTTATTTCTAGTTTACCCTCTTCAACTTTGGATATATCGAGGATGTTGTCTATCAGCCCAAGCAGGGTTTTTGCCGAGTAGTCAATAGTATTACTGAACTCTTTTTGGTC
>JASFLV010000312.1:0-3943 GCA_050117915.1 Thioalkalispiraceae bacterium
TGCTCGCCACTGGTATTGACCTGTAAACAAATATTCAACAGGGCTGGATTTTGTCTCTGATCACTGAGTCTTTGTGCTATTTTTAATCTATCGACACTGTGTACCCAATCGAAGTATTGAGCAATTGCGGCGGTTTTATTACTTTGAATAGGACCAATGAAATGCCACTCGCAAGCCTGATTGTTTAGGGCCTCGATTTTGCCCAGTGACTCCTGAAGATAACTCTCGCCAAAGCGGGTTTGTCCGGCAGCAATGGCTTCTAGTAAATCTTCAACCGGTCGGGTTTTGCTGACTGCCAGCAGCTGGATCGTGTCCGGATCACGGCCGGCGGCCGTGGCGGCGTTGACAATTCGTTGACGTACAGTGTCTAGTTGTTGAGCAATGTTAGGCATAGAATGTGCGCCAGTCGCAAATTTGCATTAAAGTTAGGGTTTAGAATATCACCTTAAAACCGATATAGACTATCGTGATAAACAGGAAGAGCTAGCAGGATCCAAATGGATATTACCGAATTACTCGCCTTTAGCGTTAAAAACAAAGCGTCAGATTTACATCTCTCAGCCGGTCTACCCCCCATGATCCGGGTCGATGGTGATGTGCGCCGGATTAATGTTCCACCCCTGGAACACAAGACTGTGCACAACCTGATCTATGACATCATGAACGACAAGCAGCGCAAGGACTTCGAAGAATACTTCGAAACGGATTTCTCTTTTGAGCTGCCCGAGATCGCCCGCTTTCGTGTGAACGCCTTCAACCACAACCGTGGAGCCGGTGCAGTCTTCAGAACCATTCCCTCCAAGATCCTGACCCTTGAAGAATTGGGTTGCCCCACCGTGTTCAAAGATGTTTCTGATCAGCCACGCGGCATTGTGCTGGTGACCGGTCCAACCGGTTCGGGTAAGTCGACCACCCTGGCGGCGATGATTGACTATAAGAACGAGAGCGAACACGGTCATATCCTGACCATCGAAGACCCGATCGAATTCGTGCACGAGAGCAAAAAGTGCCTGGTCAACCAGCGTGAGGTGCATCGGGATACATTGGGATTCAGTGAAGCACTCCGTTCGGCACTACGTGAAGACCCGGATATTATTCTGGTGGGTGAGATGCGTGACCTCGAGACTATCCGTCTGGCCCTGACCGCAGCGGAAACCGGTCACCTGGTGTTTGGAACGCTACACACCAGTTCCGCGGCGAAGACCATCGATCGCATTATCGACGTGTTCCCGGCGGCGGAAAAAGGTATGGTCCGTTCGATGTTGTCGGAATCACTCCGTGCGGTGATAGCCCAGACATTATTAAAACGCATTGGGGGTGGCCGGGTTGCTGCCCATGAAATCATGATCGGGACTCCGGCGATCCGTAACCTGATTCGTGAGGATAAAGTGGCGCAGATGTATTCGGCGATCCAGACCGGCCAGCAATTTGGTATGCAGACCCTGGATCAATGCCTGCAGGATTTATTACAAAGAGGCGTGATCAGCAAACAGGATGCCAAGATGCGTGCGGCTAACAAGGATGATTTTAATTAATCGTTGCTCAGCTAATTATTGCTCAGGCTTAGCGATAGTATAGAAAGAGTAAAGTAACAGGTAGTCTTATGGATTTTAATTCACTGCTTAAATTGATGGTGCACAAGAAGGCGTCGGACTTATTTATTACCGCCGGTGTTGCACCGAGCCTGAAAGTGAATGGCAAGATCAATCCGGTCACCCAGGCCACCCTGACCCCATCTCAGGCACGTGAGATCGTGTATTCGATTATGTCACCGGAACAGCGGCAGGAATTTGATAGCTCGCGCGAATGTAACTTTGCGATTTCCGCCTCCGGGATTGGTCGTTTTCGTGTCAGCGCCTTCCAGCAACGTAACCATGCCGGTATGGTGTTGCGTAAGATTGAAACCAAGATACCGACGATAGAAGATTTGTCATTACCACCGATCCTGCGCGACCTGGCGATGACCAAGCGCGGCCTGGTGCTGTTTGTCGGTGCCACAGGTTCTGGTAAATCGACATCTTTAGCGGCGATGATCGGTTATCGCAACAAGAACAGTACCGGTCATATCATTTCCATCGAAGACCCAATCGAATACATTCATCAACATGAAGGCTGTATCGTTACTCAGCGTGAAGTGGGCCTGGATACCGAGACGTTTGAGATTGCCCTGAAGAACACCCTGCGTCAGGCACCGGATGTGATCCTGATTGGTGAAATTCGTTCCCGCGATACGATGGACCATGCGATTGCCTTTGCGGAGACCGGTCACCTGTGTCTGGCGACCTTGCACGCCAATAACGCCAACCAGGCCATGGATCGAATTATCAACTTTTTCCCCGAAGATAGGCGTAATCAATTGTTGATGGACTTATCGCTGAACTTAAAAGGTATTGTTGCCCAGCAATTGATTCCCGCCCCCGATGGCCAGAGCCGGGTACTCTGTGCCGAGATCCTGATTAATACCCCGCTCGCTTCCGACATGATCAAAAAAGGTGAGGTCCATAGTCTCAAGGAGCTGATGTCCAAGTCACGTCAACACGGCATGCAGACCTTTGACCAGGCCCTGTATGAACTCTATCGTGACGGCAAGATTACCTATGAAGACGCGATCAACCACGCCGACTCGGCCAACGAATTGCGCCTGATGATCAAACTGGGTGATTCCAAAGGTGACGCCGATTCTATCTCATCCGGCCTGGATGGGATTACGATTCAGGAGACTGAATAGAATTTTTTCGCTTCGCTGAAGCGAGATACTTTCTTGTTGCAACAAGAAAGTATCCAAAGAAATGCTTCCCCGAATCATCGCAATCTTTTGAGAATATTCGTTTTCTGCATTGTCCTGTTTTGACTCGCTTCCATGCTCGACAAAACAGGGTTCGACATCCTTGTCTCACTCTTATTTTATTCTCACAGAAAATGATATTCTCAAGCGATGATTCATGGGAAATGTCTGTTATCGACTGCCGATTCAACTGGTCGGGCCAAGGCCAGCTTCTCGACCGCTATCGGCTAAAATACTGTATAAGTATCGAATACCGGCCCATCGAGGTAGACGCGATTCATCGCAGGAGTGGCTTCGGTTTCCACCTTCACCTCGCAACCGGCGCAGCCACCCACGGCACAGGCCATGTGTTCTTCCAGAGAAAACTGGGAGGGCGGATCGCAGTCTTTCATTATATGTTAATCTAAAAGATATCTGGTTGTATAAACATAAGGATAGCTCATTCCACTGACATGAGATTCCCATGCCTGACAAGATAGTCCTGCAACATCTTTATAAGATCTTCGGCCCGCACCCGGAGAAGGCAATCGACTATCTCAAGCAGGGCAAGAACAAGGATGAAATCTTTGACCAGGCACAAACGACCATTGGTGTGCAGGATGCGAATTTAACGATTCGTGAAGGAGAAGTCTTTGTCATCATGGGTCTGTCAGGCTCGGGCAAGTCGACACTAATCCGTTTGCTCAATCGCCTCATTGAACCCACTCGCGGTCAGGTGCTGGTGGATGGTGAGGATATCACGCAAATGACCAAGGCCGAGCTAATACAATTACGTCGCAAAGAGATGGCGATGGTCTTCCAGTCTTTCGCCCTGATGCCACATCGTAGCGTGTTGGAAAACGCGGCCTTCGCGCTTGATGTCGCCGGCCTGCCCAGAGCGGAACAGCAAAAGCGAGCCATGCAGGCGCTGGAGACGGTGGGCTTGCAGGCCAATGCCAATAGTTATCCAGATGAGCTGTCCGGTGGGATGCAACAACGGGTTGGACTGGCCCGCGCCCTGGCAACCAAACCCTCGATTCTATTGATGGATGAAGCCTTTTCCGCGCTGGATCCATTGATACGCACCGAGATGCAGGACGAGCTATTAAAATTACAAAAAGAGAATGCCCGTACTATCGTGTTTATCTCCCATGATCTGGATGAAGCTATCCGTATCGG
>JASFLV010000313.1:0-3912 GCA_050117915.1 Thioalkalispiraceae bacterium
GCACATCGGCAGTATTGACATTGACCGGTGCCGCACTTGCCCAACCTGAAGCAATAAGCAATGAAGCGACTAAGATTACCTTCCCTAGTAATGTTGTGACTTTCATGTTGTCTCCTTGAATAGTTCATGTTGTTTAAAGGTGGAGTAATTATGGTCACCTCAAAACAAGTTGGCTATCGGATAAATCTGAAAGTCATGTAGGATTTTTCCTACAGGCCTAGTGACGCAACTGCTGGTTAATTTCGTCTAAAACCTGAAGGGGTTCAGGCGCCTGGGTGATAGGACGGCCTATCACCAGATAACTCGATCCGGCATCCATAGCCTGACGAGGCGTCATGACCCGTTTCTGGTCGCCGGCTTCCGCTGACTCGGGACGTATACCCGGCGTAACAAGTAAAAAGTCCTCTCCGCTTTGAGTACGCAATTGAGAAGCCTCCTGGGCGGAGCAAACCACACCATGTAGCTGACTGCTTCTAACAAGTGAAGCCAGCAACATGACCTGTTCATTGGCAGGGTGGTTGATCCCAACTTCAGCAAGGGCACGATCATCCATGCTGGTCAGCACCGTCACGGCGATTAGCCGTGGTTGATGGCTTGATTGCTGAACACCTTCGAGTCCGGCCTCCATCATCGCCCGACCGCCCAACGCGTGGACGTTGAGCATCCAGACGCCCAGGTCAGCGGCCGCATGACAGGCCCGCATCACCGTGTTGGGGATATCATGAAATTTGAGGTCCAGGAAGATATCGAAACCCTTATCCACTAAGTGGGAAACAAATTGAGGACCCTCCCGGGTAAATAACTCTTTGCCCACTTTTAACTTGCAATAATTGGGATCAATTTGTGCGACAAATTCCATGGCACCTGTCGCATCCGGATAGTCTAACGCGACAATAATCTTTGAATCGGACATTATTCGCCTTCCACCCCTAAAATCGGTTTGATCGTATTCCAGTTTTTACAACCTGGACAGTGCCAATGCAGGGTTTTGCCATGGAAGCCACACACATCGCATTGATAGACCGGATTGTTGACCAGCAGCTGTGAGGTCACATTTTTCAATGCCTCTAGTTTGTCACGTGCCGGATCTTTGATGTGGATCAGGGCCAGATCAATCAGTCGATCCATGCCGCGTAATGACGGTTTGCGCTCAAGGTAGGCCGTAATAAATTCTGCTGCCTCCGCATCGCCCTCACGCTCTCGAATCAATTCGGCGAGGCATAGCATCACAGAAATACCGCCATGCCGATCGAGAATCTCACGCAGGTACTCCACCATCTCTGCGATATTATCAGTTTGTCGATAACACTTAATCAGGGGTTCTAATATCTCGGGTATATAGTCAGGATCCTGGCCTTCGATGCGTCGATACGCCTTGATCGCGGCTTTATAATGGCCCAATCTTGCCTCGATATCACCTTCGAGCAAGCTGGCACGTGCACAATGACGATCAGTCAGCAGGGCCTTTTTGATCAATTTTAATGCCTTCTGTAACTCGTTATTACGCACTTCCTGTTCTGCCAGTTCGCAGTAATAATGTGCAATCACATTATCCTGTGGTGTGCCCGTTTTAAAGGCCAGCGTCCTCGCGGCTTCAATTGCCTTTTCCCAATCCTTTTCTTGCTGATAAATATCCATCAGCTGCTGCAGTGCATTGATTGTATGTGGGCCAGACTCAATGAGTTCATTAAACAACGCTTCTGCCCTGTCGAACAAACCCGCCCGCATATAATCATGTCCCAGTTCGTTTAATGCCTGCATACGTTGCTCGGCATTCAACGTCGGTCGCGCGATCAGGTTTTGATGGATGCGAATGGCCCGATCGACTTCGCCACGCCGACGAAATAAACTTCCCAAGGCGAGATGCGTTTCGACTGTTTCACTATTCACATCGAGCATCTGAATGAACACATCAATGGCCTTGTCAGGCTGCTCGTTTAACAGGTAATTGAGACCCTTGATATAGTCAATAGGAATCTCTGATGAGGGACTTATCGAAACACTTGATTTGTTGCGCTTACCAATCCACCAGCCAGATATCGCGGCAACCGGCAACAGTAGAAATAACAATATGGCAGGGTCAGAAAACATCAGTGCTGATTTTTAATAGGAATCGCTCGTAAATTGGCAATCTCTTTTTCGGCCGTCTCGGCAGATTTCTTGAACCTGGATACTTCTCTTTTACTTTTCAATATCAAACCAAGACTGGCAAACAGGCCTAAAATGGCACCCAGCAGCATTGACAGAATAATGGCAAGCGACAAAGGTGCCTCTTTAGAGCCAAAATAGTAATTAATCTGTACCGTTTCCGCATTGAGAATGGCAAAGATGACACCAATCAGTGCAATCAGCGCAATAACAATCGCATATAATATTTTCGACATAGAACGTTCTCCATGTGCCCGCAGTAGCTATCTATTTCGAATTTCGTTCCCTAAAAACGAAAACACCGACATGAGTATGTGACACTCATGCCGGTGTATCAATACTTAACGAAAAGGTTTATTGAGTAATTTCGACTTTGTCCATGCTGTCATTGACCCGTTCACGCAGTTCCTTGCCTGGTTTGAAATGCGGGACATACTTTGCTGCCAATTCCACAGAATCGCCCGTCTTGGGATTACGCCCGGTACGGGGTGGACGATAGTGTAACGAAAAGCTGCCAAATCCTCTTATTTCAATTCTTTCACCACTGGAGAGACATTGTGCCATGTGTTCCAGCATGGTTTTGACCGCCAGCTCCACATCTTTGTAGGCAAGCTGCTTCTGCTTTTGTGAGAGAATCTCGATAAGCTCGGATTTTGTCATAATTTTGTCTCCGTCTATCTGAACCTGGACATACTTCCAACTATACCGCAAAAAACAACCAGGCTGGAGGCAGAAATGCCTCCAGCCAGAAATGTTAACTACTCATTTCCTTCCATTTGTTCTTTTAGTATATCACCTAATGTCGTGGTTGCAGGCGCAGCAGCACGATTAAAGTCATCAACTGCTGCTTTTTCGTCCGCATTGTCCTTCGCCTTGATGGAAAGATTGATGCTACGGTTCTTCTTATCGACACCCATGAATTTGGCTTCAACTTCATCACCAGCATTCAGCAGGGTACGCGCATCTTCCACACGATCCCGGGAGATTTCAGAAGCACGAAGATAACCTTCCACGTCTTCACCGAGGTCGATAGTTGCGCCCTTGGCATCCACTTCCACAACCTTGCCTTTGACAATCGTACCTTTTGGATTGGCCGCGACAAAGTTGGTGAATGGATCGGACTCAAGCTGCTTGATACCCAGCGAAATACGCTCACGCTCGGGGTCAACAGCCAGAACGACTGCTTCCAGTTCCTGGCCTTTCTTGTAATTGCGCACCGCTTCTTCACCGGGTTCATTCCAGGAGATATCCGACAGGTGAATCAGACCATCGATACCACCATCCAGGCCAATGAAAATACCAAAATCAGTGATTGACTTGATCTGACCACTCACTTTATCGCCCTTGTTATGGATTGCAGCAAAGGCCTCCCAGGGGTTATCCTGACACTGCTTCATGCCCAGTGAGATACGACGCCGTTCTTCGTCGATATCCAGCACAACAACTTCGACTTCATCATCCAGCTGGACAACCTTGCTAGGATGGATGTTCTTGTTGGTCCAGTCCATTTCCGAGACATGCACCAGGCCTTCGACGCCATCTTCAATTTCTACAAAACAGCCATAGTCAGCAATATTCGTGACCTTACCAAACAGGTGCTTGCCCTCGGGGTAACGGCGGGCAATATCGGCCCAGGGGTCTTCACCCATTTGTTTGAGACCCAGCGAGACACGCATGCGCTCTTTATCAAACTTCAGAACCTTGACTGAAATTTCATCGCCAACGTTGACGATTTCACTTGGATGCTTCACCCGCTTCCAGGCC
>JASFLV010000314.1:0-3910 GCA_050117915.1 Thioalkalispiraceae bacterium
ACATCAAAAATGAAAAGCGCATCGATATCGTGCGAGCGGTGATTGGCTTTGTCTATTCGACCATGGCCCGATACTACCAGTCCTACCAGGCAAAGGTGCTGTCATTGCCGGAGAGCAGGGAGCGGCGTGAAGTGATACTGGCCTGCGTGAATATCACCGAGCAGGCGGCGATTGCCTATAAGCATTATTTTAAGGACATCTATTCCCCGAAAACCCTGGGCTATCGGCGAAATCGTGAAAAGTGCATAGAAACGGGGGTGCGTATTCTTGAATTGTTGCGTATCCAACAACGTTTCATGGCGCTGCGGCATCAGAAGTTGTCAGCCAATAACTGGCAGGATGTCAACCGGGTATTTTTCTCATTACTGGTGCATGATGATATCGATGAAGAGGTGACCTTGCTGGGAAGTATTGGTACCTGGATAAAGAAATCCAGTAGCGTACAGCAGGTCTCTCACTCGACGGCGAAAAAACTCTATATCTCCATCCAGCTATTTGGCCTGGTGGATGCACCCAGTTGGTCAACTCGTCTGTTTCATGCCCCTGATGCCTATCTTAACTATGTGCAGGATGCGGTTCAGATACATACCGATGATAATTCTGAGCTGGAGGCCGGGTGGTTGCTGACTCACGTGGATCGTAAGGGCCCGCCGTTGTTCCAGCGTGAGCAACATCTGGCAGAGCCAAGAGTTCGCCTGGAGTATATCAATCTTTATAATCGCCTGGTTGCCGATTATGAAGGGTTGGCGAAGATGAAATTCATTGGTCAGTTCGATATTGACAAGCTCAGCCGGCCACTGTTAGACCTGGAATCGATTGAACGTTTTCCACTGCTCGAGACAATGTTGTTTGGGTTAAGGCCGCGGGAACGTAAACAAAAACGTCATGCCGCCTTTGGGCACGAATCTCTGAAACTCTGTTTTGGCTTTCGTGATACCTTTGACCTTCTATTGGCGCTAGCCGATGATGATGTCAAGCATGTCACCAGGGCACGCGCCTTCAGGGATAAGCTTACCGGTGTTTCTTCGATTATTACTGTAGATGATAGTGAGTATCAAAAGACTAAATGGGAAATCGTAAACTTTAGCACGGGTGGAATCCTGGTCACGACCAGAGAGAGTGCCTATACCAATCCAATCCAGATTGGCCAGATTGTTGCCTTCAACCCCAACGCAGATGTTAAGCGTCCATTACTCGGCTATGTTTCTCGAATTAATCGTCCCAATGATCAACAAGTCGAAGTAGCTATCGTGCGTTTTTCAAATCATGCCGAAGCGGCGATTGTTTATAGCGATCAACCCAAAGGGGGCACCGGCCCTGAAGGGGCCGGGGTGATCATCTTTCAAAGCATGGAAGGCAAATGGTGCCTGGTTGCCAAGCATGACTACGATTTTGTTCCGGGCTCTCCCTTCCGGTTACTGCGTGAAGACAATAAGCAACTACCCGCACGGCTGGGTAATGTGATGTTGACCAAACAGGAGTTTGTGGTGTTTGAGTTATCGGCGCCAGGGATGTAAGTTTCGGAATTGCGCAGGCCAGCTTCTTGGCTCTAGCTTCTGCTTTGCTCTACCTCCTACAAGGACCAGGTCGCTCTCTCGACATTCGGTCTCACCTTGTCCCTGCAGTCGTGGCTCGCTCTTTATCTTAATTTTCAAAAAAATACCAAAACTCACACATTCGTACATGAGGAAAGAATTGCCGAACAAAGAAAAGAATAGAGTTGATTTCATTTTCAATGGACTTCGTACTCTCTCAGTGAAATTAACTCCATGCGCTGGTTACGTGAACAAATTGGCTGAAGCGCAAGTAAGGCCCGCAAGGGGCGAGCCATGGAGGGCGAGCCTGCGCGTTGAGGGAGGAGACCGAATCGCGCAGCCTTACTGAGTACAGTCAATTTGCTTCGCGTGATTAACCAGCAGCGGAGTGTCTTTCTTTTGGGTACTTTTCTTTGGACAAGCAAAGAAAAGTACCTCGCTTCAGCAAAGCGAAAAGAAATAAATTTATTTTGAAAAAGAAGCAGGTCGGCTCAACGGGCCGAAACCATCATACGAACTGCATGGACAAATCCAGGGCACGTACATGCTTGGTAATTGAGCCGCTGGAGATATAATCAATTCCGGTTAATGCATAGTTACGGATATTTTCCAGGGTCACATTACCGGAAACTTCCAGCTTGGCCTGTTGCTGGTTCTGTCTAACGGCCTGCTTAAGGTCCTCGATGGAAAAATTATCCAGTAGAATACGCCTTGCGCCAGCGTCGAGTGCCTGTTGCAGTTCATCAAGGTCCCTGACCTCGATTTCTATTTCTATGTTTTTGTTTACAGCCTGTGCCTTTTCCATCGCGGATTGTATCGAGCCACAGCCGACGATATGATTTTCCTTGATCAGGATCATATCGAACAGGCCAATACGATGATTCATCCCGCCTCCGCAGTGCACAGCATATTTTTGTGCGAGTCGCAGGCCAGGGAGGGTCTTGCGGGTATCGAGGATTTGCACGCCGGTACCGGCCAGCGCATCGACATAGCTTTTCGTGATCGTCGCCGTACCACTCAAAGTCTGTAAAAAGTTTAACGCGGTGCGTTCGGCGGTTAACATTGCCCGGGTGTTACCCGATACCGTGCAGAGCGTTTGCTTCGGCACAACACACGCTCCGTCTCCAATATTCCAGTTAATTTCTATATTCGGCTCAAGTTGTTTAAAGGTTTCATCAAACCAGGCCTGGCCGCAGATCACACCTGCTTCGCGTGTAATCACCTTGGCATTAGATTTGTGGTCAACGTCGATCAGATGTGCGGTGACATCACCACTACCGACATCCTCTGCAATGGCGAGCCGCACTGATGTTTCAATAGCTTTGTCGTCGATGTGCATTAACGTTTAACTAGCAATGACTATTTCGAGTAGTATTCTTTGGTCAGCTTAAACACGACCGGGCTCAATAATAACAGGCCAATTAAATTCGGAATCGCCATCAGGCCGTTGAGGATTTCAGCAATAAGCCAGACGATATCAAGTTTGAGCGTCGTACCAATAAACACAACCGCGACCCAGAGAATACGATAAATGACAATAACTTTGACTCCGAACAAGTATTCGGCACAGCGTTCTCCATAAAAACTCCAGCCGACCATCGTAGTGAAGGTGAAGAAGATCATTCCCAGGGTCACAATAATTCCACCGTATCCAGCAAGCCCCTGTGAAAAAGAATAAGAAGTTATCGCCGCCTTGGACATTTGCCCGCTGGTTTCAGCATCAATTTGTGTCCAGCCGTTCATAATAATAATAACCAGGGCGGTCATGGTACAGATGACGATGGTGTCCAGGAATGTCCCTAGCATACCGATCGTGCCCTGTTTGACAGGGTCTTTGGTCTTTGCCGCTGCATGGGCGATCGGTGCGGTACCCAGCCCTGCTTCATTGGAGAAAAGACCACGTGCGACACCTGTTTGAATCGCCATCATGATTGTTGCCCCAACAAAACCACCTGCAGCAGCGGTACCTGTGAAGGCATCGGTGAAAATAATTGAGAAGGCAGAAGGTACATCTGTAATATTGGAAATGATTATTAACAATGCCCCGCCGACATAGAAGATTGCCATGATTGGGACGATCTTCCCCGCGAAGGAACCGATACGATGAACACCACCAATAATTACCAGCGCGATCAGCACACTGAGAATGATACCAGTAATCCATTTTGGTACCTCATAGAGATTGAACAGGTTCGTCGCCACTGCATTGGATTGCACACCATTACCAATACCAAAGGCAGCCAGGGAACCAAACAGGGCAAACAGGAAGGCCATCCATGCCCAGTTCTTACCCAGGCCATTGCGGATGTAATACATCGGGCCACCCTGGTGTTTGCCTCGTTCATCCACTTCACGGTATTTCACCGCTAGAACTG
>JASFLV010000315.1:0-3896 GCA_050117915.1 Thioalkalispiraceae bacterium
AGGGATGCGCTCGCGTAACTCTTTGATCAAGTCCCCAAACTGCCCGGGTACATTGTAGCCAACGGTGTCCGGAATATTCAGGGTGGTGGCGCCGGCATCAATCACCGCCTCCAGAACACGACACAAAAATTCAAGCTCTGAGCGACCTGCATCTTCAGGGGAAAATTCCACATTGTCGGTGAACTGACGGGCCTTTTTGACCGCCGCAACTGCCTGTGCCAGGACCTGTTCAGGCTCCATGCGCAGCTTCATTTTCATATGGATCGGGGAAGTGGCGATAAAGGTATGAATGCGCCCCGAATTAGCGGGTTTAATCGCCTCGCCTGCTCTTTCAATATCTTTATCCAGGGCGCGCGCCAGACCACACACGGTGCTATCTTTAATTACGCTGGCAACGGCATGTACAGACTCAAAATCGCCGCGACTGGCGATCGGAAATCCCGCCTCGATTACGTCAACGTGCATACGCTCAAGTGATTTGGCTATACGCACTTTTTCATCTTTTGTCATCGAGGCGCCGGGACTTTGTTCTCCGTCGCGCAGGGTAGTATCGAAAATAATTAATTGATCACTCATCAATCTGCTCCTGAACATCCAGCCACTGGATGCGGGTTGTATTCTACAAGATTGTTTTCCGGGATGCGCTTTCGCGCTGATAAAAAGTTATGCTGCCCAAACGGGCAGGAGGAATAGACCCAAACCGAGCAGGGTTTGTGTAGCAGATTGTGGCCGACCAGTGGCCGATTTGCTGTTTGATGGGTAGCTCATGCTTTTAACTATACATGCAGATGCAAAAATTGCCAAATTTTTTGCTCAATGACCGTACACAGCCTGTTTGACCATCCAATTCAGATTCAGTTCAGCTAAGCACCCCTACACTCTCAGCCAAGTTTAACAACCCTTGCACGAGGAGCTGAACATGACCTGTAAAAACACACTGAAAACCTGTGCCCTTCCGCTGACTCTGGCTGCTGGAATACTGGCCCCGCTTGCCAGCGTCCAAGCGGTACAACCTGGGGTATATATGGGAGTGGGGACCGGTTCGGCGCATGATGTCATCCTGGATGAAGATGAGTCGGCGTTTAAGTTTCATGGTGGGGTAAACCTGACACACAACATCGGTCTGGAAATCGCGTATGTCGATCTCGGTAGTTACCTGAATGACAGTTTGAACCAGGATGGAATCAGTTATGAAGTGATTGGCTATCTACCACTTAGCCCGCAACTGGATCTATATGGGCGGGCCGGGTTCTTTGATTGGGAAGTGAGTGACAGTTTTGGCTATAGCACCGGCACCGATCCAACATTCGGTATCGGCCTACAGGCACAACTCCAACACCATCTTTCTCTACGAGGTGAATATCAGACCTTTCTTGACGTTGCCGGGGGTGACGTGGACCTTTATTCTGCCAGTATAAATCTGCATTTCTAGCAACAGGTTGATTGGGATCGTAGTAAGAATTCCTGTCAGAGTAATTCATGCTGGAACGAAGGACTGTTCCAGCCTGCCACTACACTCTAACTATTCTGAGCCACTATGTTTAACATGTTCTTTTGCGTTACGTCGTCTTTCCTTTTGACGCTTTCTTAACTCATTGAGGGTCAGGATCGGTCCGGAGATGGCGTATAAAAAGAAGATACTGAACAGGACGATCGGAGGTTCGGAAAAGATCACTGCGATAACCATGACAATAGCAACCATGCCGACAAAGGGTACTTTGGAGCGGAAGTCGATACCTTTGAAACTATGGTAGCGAATATTACTCACCATCAACACGCCCACGGCAATGGTAATAAAGACAGCCAGGATGTTCAGTACTGGATGAGGCTCGAGGTATTTATGACAGACCCAGACATAACTGGCGACAATCGCTGCAGCGGAAGGACTGGCCAACCCCTGGAAATAGCGCTTGTCCGCGATGCCGACCTGAGTATTAAAACGAGCCAATCGCAACGCAGCGGCGGCTGTGTAAATAAATGCTGCCAACCAGCCAACTTTGCCCAGTTGCGCCGTATTACCCAATGAGTACTCAAACATAATCAGCGCCGGCGCCACCCCAAACGAAACCATGTCTGCCAGGCTATCAAACTCAGCACCGAAATCAGTTTGGGTATTTGTCCAACGAGCAACGCGGCCATCCGCCCCATCAAATATCATCGCCGTGAAAATAGCGTATGCTGCCCAGTCAAACCAGCCCTTGGTGGCCGCAACAATAGCAAAGAAACCACAGAACAATGCAGCAAGAGTGAGCATATTGGGTACCAGATAGATACCACGACGACGAAGCTGTTTAGTACGTTGTCCCATGTATTCCTAGTGTATGCCCCAGGCGTCTGAACTTCCAGTAGTTGTCCCCTGTTTGCAGAGACATTAATCAATTATGAACATATCAGTTAGATACCCATAGTCCAGCTATCAGTGTACCAATTGTGCAATGAGATCGCTGCCCGCCATGACCTTATTACCAGGCTCCAGTGAGGTACGGGCTTTAACCGGTAAAAATACATCTATCCTTGTACCAAAGGGAATAAAGCCACAGCGTTTGCCCTGTCCGACTCTCTCACCTACTGAAGCATAACAATGCATACGCCGAAAACGCCCACCGGCATGAATCGCAATAATCACATCATCCCCCTCGTCAGTTTGTATCCAGATGGCATGCTGCAGATGTCCTTGTGTCTGGCTATCCGTCTCATGTAACCAGTGCTGCATAATTTTACCTTCCGTGATTGCACGTAAGACATAAGCACCAGACCAGCTCATCTGGATACTCACCATCAGTGCTTCACGCTTCAAGAAGGTATCAAACCTGTTTTCAACGGCGATAACAGTACCGTCGACAGGACTGACCAGCCCCAGCGGTGCTGAAGGGATGGTCCGTTCGGGGTCTCGATAAAGATAAACCAGCGCCAGCACTAGACCCCACAACGGCCAGACAATAGCCCCCACCATTAAGTGGAGTACCAGCATAGCGAGAAACAGCAAACCAATGAGTACTCTGCCTTCCGGGGCGATCATCTTATGTCTCCAGAGAGAATCATAAGGCCGCATGATGCGGCCTTGAGGTTGTTATCAGTTTTTGCTCTTGTCAACCAATGCGTTCGCGGTAATCCAAGGCATCATGGAACGTAACTTGGAGCCTACCTGCTCAATGGGATGGGCTGCATTCAAACGACGACGCGCAGTCATTTCTGGGTAGTTGGTCTGCCCTTCAAGAATAAACTTCTTGGCATACTCACCAGACTGAATATTCTGCAGTGCCTGCTTCATGGCTTTACGGCTTTCGTCATTAATCACTTTCTCACCGGTTACATATTCGCCGTATTCCGCATTATTCGATATCGAATAATTCATATTGGCAATACCACCTTCGTACATCAGGTCAACAATGAGTTTTAATTCATGTAAACATTCAAAGTACGCCATCTCCGGTGCATAGCCACCTTCGACCAGGGTTTCAAAACCGGCTTTAACCAGTTCCACACAACCACCACATAGCACTGCCTGCTCACCGAACAGGTCTGTTTCCGTTTCATCTTTGAAGGTTGTCTCAATGATACCGGTACGGCCACCACCAATTGCAGAGGCATAAGAAAGAGCAATATCCTTCGCTTTACCCGAAGCATCCTGAAATATCGCAATGAGATCAGGTATCCCGCCACCATTTTTAAATTCGTTGCGTACGGTATGACCTGGTGCCTTGGGGGCAATCATGATTACGTCCAGATCTTCGCGGGGCACAATCTGGTTGTAATGGATACTAAAGCCATGTGCGAATGCAAGTACCGCACCTTTTTTAATATTGGGTGCAACCTGTCCTTTATACAACTGGGCCTGAAACTCATCGGGAGTCAGGATCATAACCAGGTCTGCATCTTTTACTGCATCTTCAACA
>JASFLV010000316.1:0-3895 GCA_050117915.1 Thioalkalispiraceae bacterium
ATTTTTTGACTACCCAACTGCCTGGTCTGCACTATTAATCTTGCTAATTGAAACCTTTGCCACGTTAAGTATCGCTGTCACTCTGGTGATTGCTTATCTCTCTGGCCAACCGAGCAACTGGATAGATACTACTACAAACAAACATCACAAACGTTTGAGCGGTGTGCAAACGGAAAAGGAGCAAGATCATGCTGATTGATCAACTCTACTATGGCTTGGCCGGTATTGCCCTGTTTGCTTTGGGTGTCGGTTTTACTTTTGTATCACAACAGTTACTGCGTCGCGTGTTAGCAGTAAATATCGCCGGTGCTGGTTTATTTTTAGTGCTGATTACCGTGGGCTATCGAGGCATTGCACAAGCCGCAGACCCATTACCACATGCGCTGGTACTAACCGGTATTGTGGTCGCCTTTAGCGCAACTGCCCTGGCGATCGCCTTACTTCGCGAGTTATCTAGAGCGAGCGGCAAACGTGAATAGCATGATTTGGCTGATTACATTACCGCTGATCGCCACATTACTCAGCGCGTTACTACCACGTTTTGCGCATCGAGTCGTTATCGTCATTACCGCCATCACATTTCTGATTTCGATTCAACTCGCCATGCAGGTCAGCGAACAAGGTGCTCTGAATTATCATATTGGCGGTTGGTCAGCAGGCCTGGCCATTGCTCTCTATGCCGATGGTTTATCTGCTGCGATGTTATTAATGAGTACGCTCATCGCCGCCTTGGTAAGTATTTATGCCAGCGCCTATTTCGAACGCGGCAGTCGCCAGGATTTCTATTGGCCGCTCTGGATGCTGTTGCTCACTGCTTTAAATGCTTTATTCTTATCGGCTGACTTATTTAACCTGTATGTGACGTTAGAATTGTTGGGTCTGTCTGCAGCGGCACTAACGGCACTCAGTGGTAAAGCCGAAGCGATTAGCGCGGCATTTCGGTATTTAATGATTGGTTTAATCGGTTCTTTGGCTTTCCTTGCCGGTGTTGCACTGGCTTATACTCATTACGGTACATTGGATATTGCCTTTTTAACCCAGTATATGCAGCGTGACTATACCAGCATGCTGATGGCTTTAATGATGACGCTGGGACTGATGATTAAAGCGGCCTTGTTACCGATGCATTTTTGGTTACCCTCTGCACACGCGAATGCGCCCGCACCGGTGAGTGCAGTACTGTCTGCGCTAGTGGTCAAAGCGGCCGTGTATTTAATCGTGCGTTTGTGGTTGGAGCCGTTTCAACCGCTTAGCAATACGATGATCAGCCAGGTATTCGTCATACTCGGCGCCATGGCCATTGTCTGGGGTTCGTATCAGGCCTTTTCTGCGCAGCGTTTAAAATTACTGGCGGCCTATTCCACTGTGGCACAAATCGGTTATTTGTTTTTGTACTTATCGTTATTGATGATCCTGCCAACCGGTGAATTATTTGACATTTTGTTAGGGGGATTTGTTCTATTCGCCTTAAGCCATGGTTTTGCCAAAGGCGCCCTGTTCCTGGCCGCGGGTATTATTCAGCAGCGCGCGGGGCATGATCGCATCGCCGATCTGGATGGGACAGCGCAACGCCTGCCGGTGACGACATTTACTCTGGCGCTCGCCGGTATTGCCTTGATTGGCTTGCCACCCAGTGGTGCCTTTTTAGGTAAATGGCATTTGATCAGCGGCGCTGTGCACGAAGGTTTATGGTTTTTAATCGTAATAATATTGATCGGATCATTGCTAAGCGCGGCCTATGTATTTCGCGTATTGGGACATGCCTTCGGCCAACTAAGACCTTCATCAACAACGCTGGCAGTTGGACGCGAGGAAATTCCTGCACTACTGCTTAGTTTAATCGCCACTCTCATCTTAGGCTTTGGTGCAGCACCGTTAACTGAGTTAATGCAATCCGTTGTCAGCATGTCGGGAGAAAGGCTATGAACCTTGCCAACTGGCTGCCAGCATTTATTGTGTTGAGTTCACTCATCCCCGGGGTGATGATTTTTTTCCTGCGCGAAGAAAGCCACACTTTACGTACCCTGCTTAATATAACCGGTGCGGTCGCAAAACTGTTGCTCGTAATCTTGTTAATTTGGGGTGTCCAACAGGAAAAAATCTATGAAACCCGCTTTAATCTGGCACCAGGGCTAGATCTGGTTTTGCACGCCGATGCATTGTCCGTTTTGTTTGTTACGCTCTCCACCATATTATGGTTAGTCACAACCATTTATGCAGTTGGTTACCTGGAGGACTCGCCGAACCGCAGTCGTTTCTTTGGTTTTTTCAGCCTGTGTGTCACGGCTACGGTCGGTCTTGCGCTCGCCGGAAATTTATTCACTTTTGTCTTATTTTATGAGTTACTGACGCTTGCCACCTATCCGTTGGTGGCACATCGCGGTACGTCGGAATCAATGCGTGGTGCAGCTACTTATTTAAAATATACTATCGTCGGCGGTGCATTGTTGCTTATTGCTGTTGTGTGGTTACGCGTGATTGCCGGTCCGGCCGAGTTTGAGCAGGGCGGTATTCTTGATCAACTACCGACAGAATATCACTTACAACTTAAATTAATTTTCTTGCTACTGATTATCGGTTTGGGTGTCAAAGCCGCAATAGTTCCCTTACATGGCTGGTTACCTCAGGCGATGGTGGCACCTGCACCGGTAAGTGCCTTATTACACGCTGTGGCGGTGGTGAAAGCAGGGGCGTTCGGTATCGTACGCGTTGTTTACGATGTGTACGGAGTAGAGTTTGCACATCATTTAGGTTTGCTGTTTACCTTGGGCTTAGCCGCAAGTATCACCATTGTCTATGGCTCTTTAAAAGCATTAGGTCAGGACAGCCTGAAAAAACGTCTAGCCTATTCCACTATCAGCCAAGTGTCATATATCGCATTAGGTGCCTCCATTCTGGGACCTGTGGCAACGGTCGGCGGGGTGGTGCATCTGGTGCATCAGGGTATTATGAAGATTACCCTGTTTCTAGCTGCGGGTAATTACGCCGAAACGTTGGGCGTGCATAAAGTCAGTGAGATGAATGGTATTGGCAAACGCATGCCAGGCACGACCATCGCCTTTAGCATCGCAGCACTCGGTATGATAGGTTTACCGCCGTTAGCAGGTTTTATCAGCAAATGGTACCTTGGCCTCGGTGCCGTTGAAGCGGGTATCGCGCATTGGGTACTGCCGGTACTGGTTATCAGTAGTTTGTTGAATGCAGCGTATTTTCTTCCTATTCTATACCGCGCCTGGTTTATGGATATCAATGCTCCATGGCCACAAGAGCACATTTTGGCCAAACGCCTGGAAACACGTGCCAGTTTATTCTGGCCACCCATGATCACCGCAGTCCTGGTGTTGGCTGCAGGTGTCTTTGCCATGTTGCCCTTCAGTCCTCTGGAATGGGCACAGCTGATTGCGACAAGGGAATATCTGCCATGAGTCAGACCTTATTAATTGCCGTATGGTTACTCCCCTTGTTGATAACACCGTTTGTTTTTTCGCAACGGTGGCGTTGGCTCATCAGCTTAGCAAGCTTGCCAGCAATCATTGCCACGTTGACGCTCGAACATGACCGGATCGTACATATACCCTGGTTACTACTTGGTACTCATCTAGGAATTGATGAGGTATCACGCTGGTTGTTACTCGCCAGCGCATTTATATGGTCAATCGCATCCATTTACGCGCTGCTGCAAAAATTATCAGCACGCTTCTATTTATATTTCACACTGGCCATGGCAGGTAATTTTTTGTTACTGCTGGCAATGGATATGATTACGTTTTATCTCGGCTTTGCCTTGATGGGCTTATCAACGGCTGTGCTTATCATAGAGCAGACCACAGCAGATAATCTTCGCAGCTTACGCCTGTATTTGATCTGGACGATTACAGGTGAGCTTGCTCTGTTT
>JASFLV010000317.1:0-3894 GCA_050117915.1 Thioalkalispiraceae bacterium
TAAATGTAAAACAGCATGCCCTGGCAACTTATCAGAGCGAGACGATTGTCAAAAAGGGAGAGGGTGCGTATTTGGCAAAAGGAAGCTTAAACCTGAAAGGTATTGAACACCCAGTCGAGGTACCATTTGCCTGGCAGAAAGATGGGAGTAACGCAAGCATGCATGGCGAACTTGTCGTCAAGCGCACCCGGTTTAATATCGGTTCCGGTGAGTGGTCTGACGGAAGTGTTATCGGGCTGGATGTGAAGGTGATGTTCGATGTCCAGTTACAAGAGGTGAAATAATCATGCAACGTTTATTTCATATTACATTGATTTGTTTGCTATTCAGCTTGCAGGCCTGTACTGCACCTGTCAAAGACAAATCCCAAGCCAGGCTCATCACTTTGGCTGATTTCCCTGAAGATGTATATAAAACAGCAGCGAAAGATGGTGAACCGGTCTATGCTGTCGATACCGAACAGTCAGAAGTGGAGATCTACGTCTATAAGGGCGGCACCTTCGCCCGGATGGGCCATGATCATGTGGTATCAAGTCGTGACATCCATGGTTATGTTATGTTGCCCGCAGAGTCAGGTAAAACTCAGGCCGATATCTATGTGCCGTTAAACACCCTGATTGTGGATGACCCGCAAAAACGATTGAATGCAGGATTTAAGTCCAGCTTAAAAGAGCAAGATGTCGATGGGACCCGGCGCAATATGCTGGATAAGGTCCTTGAGGCAGACCGTTATCCCTATGTCTTTATTCATGTTGAGTCTGAAGGTGATATCTACAAACATCAGATGGTCAATGTTGAGCTTACCCTGCATGGTGTGAGCAAACAATTTACTGTTCCGGTAGAGATTGAGTATAGCAAGGATAGTCTCAATGTCGCCGGTAAGCTGGTGCTCAAGCAAACAGATTTCGGAATAGAGCCATACAGTGTTCTTGGCGGTGTGCTGCGGGTAAAAGATGCAGTTGTATTAGTTTTCAGGCTTCATACAAAGAAGTTATAAATGGTGAACAGTTTAAATAAACAGGATTGGTTATGGCAGAAACAGAAAAAAACATTGCAGAGCAGGTAATAAATGCTGTTCAGGGGATGTTTGCAGAAGCATCCATCTTGTTGCTTCTACTTGGATTAGTCTTGTTCCTGGTCGGTATTGCCTTTTTACTCATGACTATTTTTATTCGACATCAGGCCTATCGCGTCAAGGGTAAGGTGGTGGGTGGCATCAAGGAGCTGCGGGTCAAAGAAAAGACAGTGAATGGCAAGACCGAGAAAGAATCCCGTCAAAGCTATACTGCTATCTTTGAATATCAACGACCGGATGGGACGTTACACAGAGAAAAGGCCAGTGAAGGGGGGAGTCATGTGCTTAAATATAAAACGGGGCAGAGCGTCGACCTGCTGGTGATGCCGGGCGAAAAATATGATGATGTGTATGATGCTTCCAAGAAAGGATTCTTTTATATTGCCATTGCCTTGATCATTATTGGCGCTATCCTGATGGAGCGAGGCGCCAGCATCTATGCCTCGCTGAGTATTGGTACCGTTACACTGGTTATTATCCTGCTCTCTCTCGCTGTGAAGGCGCTAATGGGCAGAAAGAAAAAATCAGGAAAAGTTAAACAACAGCATTATAAGTATTTTGATCCCGATTTAATTCAGCCTATCGAAGAACTTGCGGCAGAAGTGGAAGGCAATTAAAAATGCGTGATTAACATTTAATTTAGACATAACATAATTCTAATACACTTTAACTTCAACAAAATCTATTCTGTAGTGGATCCTTCTAAACTTTCCCTTATACTTAGTTAACAGCGTATTTTCTCGCAGAATACCAGACTTCGTGATTTGCGTAATGATGAACAAGGAGGACGTCATGTCACCATTTCTTCGCATGAGTCGTATCATATTTGTAGTAGGGTTAATGATTACCATACCCGCATCCATATTGTTAGCCAATGATGTGGGTGAGCGGGTTGTTAAGCGTGGCACAATTAATGACGATCTCTACCTGGCGGGAGGAGAAGTCAGCATGCTGGCCTCCGTTACGGGTGATGTCACGGTGGCAGGTGGTGAGCTGGATCTGGATGGCGAGATCAAAGGAGATTTAATGGCCGCAGGTGGTAAGGTGATCCTGCGTGGAACGGTCTCTGATGATGTGCGGATTGCAGGCGGTGAATTGGAAATCCTCAATGCTATCGGCGATGACCTGATTGCTGCCGGTGGTCGCTTGCGACTGGATCGCGCTACTAAAATTGGTGGCCGTGCCTGGCTAAGTGGGGGTGATATTCGCATCGACAGTCAAATAGGACAGGAATTACGTGCGGCCGGTGGACGAGTGATCCTAAGCGGTCAGGTGCAGGGCGATGTCTATCTTCGTGGCAAACAACTGGAGATAACTTCCTCGGCAGTGATTAACGGAGATCTCTTTACTCGTGGGCCCCAGCAAGCTCGGATCGCAGAAGGTGCGCAGATTAAAGGCGAGATTCAGCATACGCCCGTTGAAGTCCCCGTCGGCGAGATAGTCGCGAAGCTTGTCGGCGCAGCACTGGTGTTGTTGATTGGACTAATGATCACGGGTGTTGTGTTATACCTGATGTTCCCGGGTATTGCCGAACGGGCAACCCAATCCTTACGTGATGAACCATGGCCGTGTTTAGGTTTTGGGCTTGCTGTATTTGCCGGTACACCACTGGTCATCGTGATATTACTCAGTATTGCAGTGGGTGCCTGGTTAGCACTGTTGTTGCTGGCAGCCTATGCCATCATGTTGTTACTTGGCTATTTAATTGGTGCCTTGTTTGTCGGTGAGGCCGGTTTGCGACTTATCGGTAAAGGGGAACCCAGCCAAACCGCGCGAGTGGTCGCTCTGTGTGTTGCACTGTTGGTGCTGGTGATTGTCAACCTGATCCCATTATTAGGTAGTCTAATCTTCTGGCTTGTATTGCTTGCAGGGATGGGAGCATTAAAGCGGCAGATGTATCTTGCCTATAAACGAGATTAACCAGGGCGACGTATATAGCGTGCCAGTTATCTAAAAGTGAATAACAAAGGAATGGGGCAGGGAGTACTTAAAACCTATTTTAAGATTTCAAGTACTCCAGAACCCGGGTCAGCTAAACAATATCAATGCACTGATATCTTTGAATGCGGCGCACCTTGCATTAACTGGTTGAAGTCCTTGCCTTTGACGTGAATCAACTCACGATGATTACCTGCCTCAAAATAGATATCGCTGCAATGCAACAGATCCTCGTCAACGATCGTTTGCATTCCATAAGCATCGGCAATCGGCGGGATCGCACCCGGCTCGCAATCGAAAAATATATCCACGATTTCCTGTTCCGGCGCGAGTTCCATGTGGCGATCCAGGATCTTATTAAGCTTATCCAGCTCGACGCGTTCGCTAGCTGGAACTACGGCCATCAGATAGCCAAGCTCATCTTCGAGTATCACCGGTTTGGCGACAAACTTGCCATTGATGTGCGCGGTTTGTGCGCTATTAATGCTCGTGTCAGTCTGGCGGTGGGGGATGATATCAAACGCAATGCCACTGCTGGACAAAAACTTCTGTAAGGTCGTTGTCATCGTCATGACGCACCTCCTATAAGTAAGAAAGAACGAAAGATGACCTGGTTGCAGTCTCTAATTTAATTATAGTTGATCCTGCCTGAGGCATAAGCAAAGGTTGTTTTGTACTGGATGTTGTGTACCAGGCGGACAATAAAAAATATCTATAAATCATGTCCTTGTCCTGAATGCTATGTCTCATTATGTAATACATTCCCTACGCTACAATCAGCCCCATCTGACAGACATTACTATTTTTATGCCCTATGATTCATCCAAAATTGATAGGGGAATTGTGATGCTGACACTGACACGCAAACCGGACGAGTCGAT
>JASFLV010000318.1:0-3869 GCA_050117915.1 Thioalkalispiraceae bacterium
GCAGCATATTTCTCAAGAGGTAGCTCGCGCATCAACTATGGTGAAATCTCAATCAGATAATGTAATTGCAGTAGCAAATGAGGAACAAAAGGATGTCCGTGAAACAGTAAATAGTCTTGCGGATACTGTTGAGGCGATGATGCATATTGCAGAACTGGCTCAAGCTTGTAATAACGCAGCAGAAGATGCAATTGAAACAACCCATACGGCTCTAGATACTGTGACTAATACTGTAAATGGAATTAACAATATCCGAGAGACGATCCATGAAACAGAAAAACGAATCAAAAGGCTCGGTGAACGTTCGCAAGAAATCAGCCGAGCTGTAAATCTGATTAATAGTATTTCAGAACGGACTCATATATTAGCTTTGAATGCAAGTATGCACGCTGCATCTGCAGGTGAGGCAGGCAAAGGCTTTGCTGTCGTCGCGGATGAGGTGCAAAGACTGGCAGAAAATGCACGTGACGCAACCAATCAAATAGCAACACTGGTAAATAATATTCAAGTTGAAACATCAGATACAGTTTCTACGATGAATAATGCAATCACCCTTGTTGTTGAAGGGACACAGATGGCAGAAGAAGCTGGTGAACAGATGCGCAAAACGCGCGATAGAACAGAAAACCTCGTTTCGTCTGTGCGCGAAATTGCTGAAACATCATCACAACAAGCTATGTTAAGTAACGAACTACAGGATAAGGCCGAACATATTCATGAAAGTTCAAGAAAAACCGGTGAGCAACTCTATCAACAGACAGTTGTAACTAAACAATTGATGGATTATGCGCGTAGTCTCGTAAAAGCGGTACAAGTCTTCCACTTGCAAGATAATGAATCATCTAAATCAAAGTCTAAAAATACAAAAGCAGATGTCGTAACGACAGATTTTGAACGAAAGGCCTCGTAGGACGAAACAAATGCAACAATTAGTACAGTCACGTGTTTCGCTTCAAGAGGAACTAAGTTCACTCTCTGCAGAGCTTATTGAAGCATTTATCAACGCCGATACAGAGTATCTCAAAGATGAAAGTATATATGATGTCTTGAGAAGTTATATCAAACATGTAACGCGTTGTGGATTATGCGCTGGCCGTAGTGGTCTCTATGAGCTACAGGATACTTTTGTTCGATTTCAGGGAATACTGAGATCACTGTTAAAGCATTCACCGGAAGTTATAGACCAATATCGAATCGTGCTTGAACAATGGCCACTGTTAGTTATGTCATATATCAACAGTTCCCGAAAACCAGAGCTTATGCAGCAAATCGAAAATCTTTTAACAGACACTGTTTGGCCAAGTCATGATATAGCAGAACCATTTAACATAAACTGTAGTCAAGATGATCAGTCCCAGTTAGATGCTAATAATGGACTATTGGAAGAGTTTCATTCTTGTCTGGAAGATATGGATAAATTAAGCCAGGAATACAGGTCTGCTGACTCTCAGAATATAAAAATGACGCTTGAGCAAGCGGCAGCCAAACTGGAATTATTTGGAGTATCAGCCGCAGCAGCAGGCTTTGTCGGATTAATGGATGTTGCTCAAATCTTGCAATCTGGATTACTTACACATAGTTCTATACCGAGAGTACTTACCGAACAGGAATGGGATGAATTAATAACTCTAAAAAAAGTAATTGAAGAATATATTAAAGATCCACTGAAACCAGAAATTATTGAGAATGTTTTATGTGCAATCCAGGAGTGTCAATTATGTGAGCAATTACAAGTTCCAGAAATAGAAACACTCCGTAAATTATTCACTTTAATTGAGAATGATGAACCACAGACTGATGGTGGTCAGTTGAGGCAAGAAAGCCAGGAACGGAAGAAAGATAATAAACAATCACAAAGAGGTGAAGAGAGTATAAATGCTTCTATTAAACTGAATAGTAATGAAGAGAGTGCAGATGCGATCCCTGAAGAAGTATCAGATTTACTTGGACTAGTTGCTGCTGAATTTGAAAATGTTATTCCAGGGTTTAATGAAAGTCTTCATTCACTACTCGATACTACTAGAGAAGACAAGATACGGCAGGAAGCGCGCAAGCAGTATATTGCTTTATTAGAACGATTTGCCTCAGTGGCGGAATCAATCGGTCTAAATGGATTAAGCATCATTCTAGTGCGTTTAAACACATTTTTTAATCAGCAATCATTAGATACAGCTATAACTCCGGAACAACAGTTATGGCTTGCCGAGTGGCCAGCCTATGTACTAAATTACCTGAATAATCCATATACAAATGCAGACGAGCTAATACAACATTGCAAATTTAATAATACAATTCTCAATATAGATGAGGAAAAATATAAGCAACTTAGCCTGGCGTTGAGATCGCCGAATATCACAATTGAAGAAGATGAGAAAGAACCACGTCAAACTATAGCCGAGTTAAACGATGTGTCTTTACAGTTGCCTGAAGATGTAAACCAGCAACTCCTAGACAGTTTGTTGCAGGAACTACCAAACCATACTGAAGATTTTTCGAATGCAATCGCACGAATTATCAATGGTGAGGGAAAATTACATGATGTAGAAGTGGCTCAACGAATTGCTCATACGCTAAAAGGCTCGGCGAATACGGTCGGCATAATCGGAATTGCCACTTTGACACATCATATTGAAGATATACTAACTGCTTTTACAAAAAAACAACAACTTCCACAGGAGCCACTGACAACAACGCTACAAGATGCAGCCGATATTCTTGAAATGATGAGTGAGTCCCTGTTGGGGATCGGAAATGTTTCAGAAAAACAATCTCTTTACGTTTTGCAACAGGTTCTGGATTGTGCAAATGAAATAGAACAAAATGGCTTACCAAACACAGAACATTTAACACTCAATAAAGATGATTTGGAAGTAGTCGAAGAAACACTTCAGCATATAGAAGCAAAAGAGCAGACAACACTACGTATATCGACTCTTACAATTGACGAGATATTGAGGCTTATTGGCGAAAGTATTATTACAAATGGTCAATTGCATGAAAGTCTCCATAATGTTTTATTGCAAAACCAGACGATTCAGGAACAAAACCAGTTGTTTCAACAATTAGCATTCGAATTAGAGCAACTTGTTGATATTCGTGGCATAAATAAATATCTAAACCGTGCTAATGATGACAAGTTCGATTCACTAGAGATGGATCAATATAACGAATTGCATACGCTATCACGTCGGCTGGTAGAAGCTACCACGGATGCAAGAGAAATGTCACAGGAAGTTGATGCGGACTTAAAGCATATAGAGAACCTGTTACATAGCCAGTCGCGTATCGAGAAAGATACACAAGAACTCACTATGAAAACTCGTATGTTGCCAGTTAAAAATATTGTGCCTCGCTTACAGCGCAGTGTTCGTCAGGCATGTCGCCAAACAGGCAAGAACGTTGAATTAGAAGTAGTGGGGTCTGATACGCTTATTGATAATGAAATTCTAAATATGATGGCAGATCCTTTAATGCATCTTCTGCGTAATGCCGTTGATCATGGTATCGAAGCAAGTGATATCCGAAATAAAGTAGGTAAAGAAGCAATAGGTCGCATAGATTTATCTTTTGAGCGTGAAGGAGAATATATACGTATACGTTGTGTAGATGATGGTGCTGGACTCGATCCCAATGCTATTAAAAATGTTGCGGTTGAAAAGGGAATAATCAATAAAGACAGTAATTTGTCGGATGATGAATTGTATCGTCTCATTATATTGGCAGGGTTTACTACGCGTGATCAAGCGACTCAGTTGTCTGGTCGTGGAATTGGTATGGATGCTGTTTATAATCAAATATTGAGACTTAAAGGAACCCTAAAGATAGAAAACACCATGGGTGGGGGCGCATGCTTTGAAATCCAGTTACCT
>JASFLV010000319.1:0-3861 GCA_050117915.1 Thioalkalispiraceae bacterium
AGCATTCGTGATGGACTCCATGAAAAACTGTATAGCTAATCTAGCCGACCTGATGGACCGACAAATGGCACTGCTGGTTGACCCTAAATTCAATCATGGTCTGACGCGAAACCTCTCCGGTGCGAGCGGCGAAAGATTAAGTCTCAATCATGGTTTTAAGGCGGTGCAGATTGGTGTTTCGGCCTGGACTGCCGAGGCCCTGAAAAATACCATGCCTGCCAGCGTCTTCTCCCGCTCGACTGAAAGTCATAACCAGGATAAGGTGAGTATGGGGACCATAGCAGCACGCGACTGTCTGCGCGTTTTACAATTGACTGAGCAAGTTGCCTCTGCCGTGTTGTTAGCCGCCGTTCAGGGACTTAAAATCAGAATTAAAAGTGGAGAAGTCAAGGATGAAACCTTGACAGACCAGGTTAGAGATACGGTTCGTTTCGTTCACAAAGATTTTGCATTTTTGCTGGAAGACCGTCCACTGGAGAGAGAGCTAAGACTATTTACCGATCATATCCAGCAGCAGAAAATGGAATTATATAATCAGCTATGAAGGCAATCGTCTCAGAAAAGATAAATATAACTGTACAGTTTTTCGAGTGTGATCCCATGGCAGTTTGCTGGCATGGCCATTATGTTAAATATTTCGAGATGGCACGTTGCGCAGTATTAAAAAAAATCGGCTATGACTACCCGGATATGAAAGCCTCCGGTTATGCCTGGCCAGTGATTGATTTGCATATTCGCTACATCAGGGCATTACGCTATGATCAACAAATTACCATTGAAGCGGGTATTATCGAATATGAAAATTATCTCAAGATAATCTATGAAGTACGTGATACTAATACTGGTGAAAGGCTTACTAAGGGAACGACGAAACAGGTTGCTGTAACCGGTGACACATTTGAAATGCAACTGGTTTCACCAAACATTGTTTCAGAAAAACTGGCCAGGTATTTATGATCAAAGTCTTATTAAGCTCCAGCCTGTTTATCCTGTTAACAACCGCAAGCACCTTGGCGGATGAACAGGAAATCAAGATGCTGCTTGCAAAGCCATTTGCCAAGGCAGAGTTTACCAAGATTAGAAAGTTACAAATACTGAGCAGGCCATTTACTACCAGTGGCAAAATATTGTTTTTACCGGAGAAGGGCCTGGTTTGGCAAACATTGCAACCAATCGAGGATACATTGTTGATTGGTCTTGATGGTGTTAGCCAATTGAAGGAGGGTCAAGCCGAACCGGTCAAAATAGAAAATCCGGTAGTCAGATCCGCTTCGACGGTTTTTATTACAATACTAAGCCTTGATCTTGATAAGATTAAAAAGATTTTTAAAATTAAAGAACAATCAACAAGTAGCCAGATTAAAAACTATACACTCGTACCGAAAGATGAAACTCTAAAAAAGGTGATTAAATCCATTCAACTTTCCGGAAAGGAACGTGTGGAAGAGATTTATATCGAAGAGATTAGCGGTGACTTTACCTTGGTTAAGATACACAATGAACAATTCAACAAAACAGCACTCTCACCGTCAGAACTGCGATTGCTAGAGTTGATGTAAGAAATGAGGCAGATTCTCTGGGCAACAGTAGTGGCACTCCTGGCTGTTTCGCTGTTATTTACTTTCCAACCAGCTAATATACAAACCAATCTTTTTTCTCTATTACCATCTGAATCTTCCGGCACAATTCCCCAAGCCACAATTGATCAGTATTCTGAAAAATTAAGCCGCAAAGTAATCTTCCTGGTCTCAGCGGCTAATCGTGAAGCCGTGATTGAAGATGCTGATAATATGTATTCACTATTGGTGGAAAGTCAGATCTTCAGTGAGATCCGATTTCGGATTAGCGAAGCAGAGCTCAAAGCAATTTATCAGACCTTCGAGCCATATCAATTTAATATGCTAACCGAAACAGCCAGGAGCAACCTGCAATCTGAACCTGAAAAATGGTTAAGCAGAAAATTTATTGACCAGTTTATTTCACCTATAGCTGGCGTCGATTCGCAATCTTTAAAAGTCGATCCATTTGGCTTGTATCGTGATTTTCTAACAAAACTACCACGGGGCAATCAATCTGCTGAAATTGAAAATGGTTATACATTTTTCAAAACAAAAACCCAGGTACACTTATTAGTAACAGCAGAGTTAGCTGACAGTGCCTTTAGTCAAGATATGCAGAATGCCTTTCAGAAACTGATGTTGGAGATCAATAAAATCGATGAAAATGCGAGTGCTATAACTGTATTCGGTGTAATCCGTTATGCGCTTGAAAACAGACTTCTGGCGCAGCAGGAGATGTCAACAATCGGGCTGGGCTCGCTGCTAGGCATAATATTTATTTTCTTTTTTGTATTTAGAAAAATTTCGTTATTGGCGTATATACTCATACCAATTGTCATTGGCGTTCTCTCCGCATTTTCGATAGGAATGCTCTTGTTTGGTGAAATACATCTGGTTAGTCTGGTTTTTGCTGCCAGCCTTATTGGTGTCTCCATTGATTACACATTACACTATTGTTGTAGCAACTCGAACCTGTCAACTGCAACAACAGCCAAGCAGGCATTACTTACAGTTCGTTCAGCATTAACAATCGGACTGGTGACATCGTCGCTAGGCTATTTAACCTTGGCAATAGCCGACTTTCCTGCGCTCCGTCAGATGGCTGGTTTGGCCGTCGCAGGTCTGGCAGGTGCATACTTCACCGTTCTTTTCTGGATGCCTGCATTACTCCACAAGCAGCTAATGGTACATGAAAATGTCATTAACTGGATAACTACATTGACCGAATGGATCCAGGCTAGAAGGGTAATCCCGGTTTGGCTGATAGCCAGTTCAATCGTGGTCGTGTTTATCGCCAATGTCCTTTTAAAAAACAGCCAGGACGATATCAAAATAATGCGCTCGCAACTGCCTGCACTAGCGGCGATCGATACACGCATCCAGACGACAATTGGTGAGTTTCCGAATAGCCAGTTCTTCCTGGTCCGTGCTGAATCGCCCCATGCAATGATGAGAAAAGAAAGGCAACTCATTAATCAGATAAAAAGTATAAAGAGTCAACAGGGCAGAGTATCGGCATTGTCCCAATGGTTGCCAGATATTGAGACCCAGCAGCAGAATCATCAGTTATTAAAGAACAGTATATTGAAGAATCAAACACTAGATGCATACATTGCTACAGCTGGACTTCCCGTGGCTATCCTGTCTGACTATCGTGAACGTCTGGCGACGACACCTGCAAAAACAATGCAGATCGAGGAGTTTGTGCAAAGCCCACTAGGTAAATTACATGAGCATCTGTGGATCGGCAAACATGGAGGACACTATTATTCCATCGTTAGTTTGTATGGTTTTCAGGATTTGTCGGCATTAAACCAGGTGGCCAGTGAATTAACCGAGGTTTATTTTATTGATCGCGCGGCCAGTGTTTCTAACATATTTGAAAAATACCGGGTAATGATTGAAAAAATGTTTCCGGTTGTGTTGTTTGTCATATTTATCTTATTGAGTTGGCGTTATGGCCTGACAGGATCTTTGCGGGTAGTCAGCGCGCCATTATTGTCGGCCCTGTTGAGTTTCCTCTGTATCAATCTGATATCGGGCGAATACAATCTTTTTGTAATCTTTGGCCTGGTGATCACCGTCGCGATTTCCATCGACTATGCAGTATTCATCAGTGAGTCACGGGGTGATAATCGAAGTACCTATCTGGCAATAAGTCTAGCTGGATTGACAACAATGCTCGCATTAGGTTTATTGTCGCTAAGTCGCACCCCTGCATTGAGCTTTTTTGGTTTGACCTTATTGTTTGGTGTCATTTTTTCCTTTGTAATAACACCACTGATCGTAAAGCCGGAGCGAA
>JASFLV010000320.1:0-3816 GCA_050117915.1 Thioalkalispiraceae bacterium
TCAAGGCTTTGTTCCTCTGGCCAGGCATCACAGCCACCCAGGCAGGTAATGAATAACGGTTCCAGCTCCAGGCTGATGTGCAGTTTGTCTTCAAATGACTGAAGGTGTTGTTTTAGAGTTGCATTACGATCGGGAACATAACTGCCTGCGGTCGTGATCTCAGCAATGTATTCTAACTGGTTTTCATGGAGTAATTGCTTGAATTGGGAGCGTGTATGTTGCTCTTGCGGGGCCGGGCCTTCAATTCCCTGCATCTGCGCGGCTAAAGCTTCCTGCACAGCTTGTGCGTCGTTACCGTTAAAACCCCATAATGTTTTAAATATTTTTAACTGCATTATTTCAAATTACCAAGCACATTGAATAATGGCAATCGATAAATGACACCTGAAGAAAATGCACGAATTGAAACAGGCTCTAGTAGGTTTGCACCCAACTGGTGCACCAACAAATCAGGACGTTTTTGCTTGGTCCTGGCTAAGTTATTGTTTTCAAAATGTAATATAGAAATTAACCAGGCTGGCATAGGGGTTGCACTTGGTATTACGAAAAGTTTATTTCGTAATACTACAGGGGATCCACTATGCATTTTATGATGAAGAAAATTTTAGGCCTGCTCGCTGCGGCCATGATGTTTAGTGCTTCGGCACATGCGGCAGAGCCGTTAAAAATTGGCTACAGTGACTGGCCGGGTTGGGTACTGTGGGAAGTCGCTATCGAAAAGCAATGGTTCAAGGAAGCAGGGCTGGATGTCAAATTTGAATGGTTTGATTACGTCGCTTCCATGGACGCCTTTGCGGCCGGCAAGATTGATGTTGTTGGTATGACCAATGGCGATACGCTGGTGACCGGCTCTACGGGTGCAAAAAGTGTCATGTTTTTGCTGAACGATTACAGTAACGGTAATGACATGGTGATCGCTAAGCCAGGTATTAATTCCGTCAAGGAACTAAAAGGCAAGAAAATTGGTGTCGAAGTAGGGTTCGTGAGCCATTTGCTGCTGCTCAACGCCCTGGAAAAAAATGGTCTGACTGAATCTGACGTGACGCTGGTGAATGTACCGACCAACGAAACACCACAGGTGCTGGCTTCGGGGCAGGTGGATGCGATTGTCGCCTGGCAACCCAGTTCCGGTATTGCACTGAGTCAGGTGCCGGGTTCAAAAGCGATCTATACAAGTGCTGACGAACCTGGCCTGATTTATGACTTATATGCTGCTTCTCCCAAGGTTTATGCAACGCGCAAAGATGACCTGAAGAAGTTACTTAAAGTCTGGTACCGGGCCGTCGACTACTTCTACGATCCAAAGACCCGTGAGGATGCAATTAAAATCATGGCCTCGCGCGTAGGTTTGAAATCGGATGAATATAAGAAGTTTGTATCCGGAACGAAAATCCTCAAGCTTGAGGAAGCCAAAAAATATATGACCAAGGTAGATGGCTTCAAATCAGTAACAGGCTCATCCAAGATTTCTGATGACTTCAATGTGGCGAATAAAGTCTACAAGAAACCGGAAGATGTCAGTTCCTATATTGACTTCTCTTTGACCTTAGGCATGTAAGTCAAAAATCGGAATCCAGATGGCCCTGGCAATATCAGAACTTTTCTCAGTACGGCGTGAATTAAAATCAAATACACGTTACTGGGTAATGATCTTCAGTTTTATCCTGCCATTGGCCATCTGGAGTCTAGTTAGTTATGTACCATTTATCTGGCATCCAAAAATGGAAATTATTTCACCAGGGGATGTCAGTTATTTTACCCAAGGGATGTTAGTAGACCAGGAAGTTTATGAGAGTGAAGTACAGAATGTGCTTGCGGAAGGGAAGGCGGTACCAGAAGGTGAGCCTGCCAACCCGGTTTATTTACCTGCGCCACATGAGGTTGCAATCGCATTTTATACTGCATTCACTACTGAGCCAAAACGCCGCAGTGAAAAATGGTTACACGAGAGTCTCTGGGATAGTATCCAGGTTATCTTCTGGGGTTTTGTGATTTCATCCATTATTGGTGTCCCGCTAGGCATACTCTGTGGCACCTATGATTTCTTTTCAAAACTGTTTGAACCGTTTGTTGAATTTTTCCGCTATCTACCTGCGCCAGCCTTTGGGGCATTAGCGGTTGCTATATTAGGGATCCATTCCGCACCGAAGATCGCTATTATATTTATTGGTACATTTTTCCAGCAGGTACTGATTGTATCTAATACCACACGTAAACTTGATCCGTCTTTACTGGAAGCGGCACTCACCCTTGGTGCAAAGCGTTTAACACTGTTATTCCGTGTAGTGGTTCCGGGTATTATTACCTACCTGTATAAGGATTTACGCATTTTATTAGGCTGGGCTTGGACCTACCTGATTGTTGCTGAGTTGATTGGTAGCAGCTCCGGGATCACCTGGTTTATTACGCAACAGGCCCGCTATAAGAATTTCGAAAATGTTTATGCGGCGATCATGATCATTGGCATTATTGGCTTAACGACTGATTTAATTTTGGCATGGTTAGGACGCCGGTTCTTTCCATGGGAGAAAGAGATGGCGAAGTCATGACAAACCTCGAATTACCCAGTTATCTAGAGCAGTCTGATGAGGTCAAGGACCGCTTCAAACGACTCAAGGAGCGTCCTGTTATTTTAGAAGTCGAAGGCTTACAAAAAGACTTTGAATCAACTCAGGGCCATATTACTGCACTCAATGATATCAATTTTAAAACACACCGTCGTGAGTTTGTTTGTGTGATCGGCCCATCAGGTTGTGGTAAATCGACGCTGATAAGAATTCTGGCAGGATTAGAAAATAAAACATCTGGCCGAGTCTTGCTGGAAGGCAGGGAAGTCAGTGGCCCAGGGCCCGATCGTGGTATGGTGTTTCAGGGTTATACGTTATTTCCCTGGCTAACAGTTAAACGAAATGTCATGTTTGGTCTGGAAGTCAGTGGTCAGGGGAAATTTATTGCAGAAGAAGAAGCAAGACAGTGGATTGAGCTGGTCGGGTTGAGTAAATTTGAGGATAGCTACCCCCACCAGTTATCAGGTGGGATGAAACAACGTGTTGCTATCGCCAGGGCATTAGCCAATCAACCTAGAATACTGTTAATGGACGAGCCTTTCGGTGCTCTTGATGCACAAACGCGCGCCAAGATGCAGGCTTACCTGATGGAGATCTGGAAAAACATCGATGTCACTATTTTATTTATTACCCATGACCTGGATGAGGCCATCTATCTGGCAGATCGTATTTTAGTGTTAAAAGCTCATCCCGGCGAGGTTCAGGAACTCATCGAAGTACCTGTTCCGCAGCCACGCTCACCGGAACAGTTATTGAGTCCGGAATTTCTGGCAACGAAGAAACGTCTGGAAGATTTGATACATCCACCAAAGGAAGAGACGGAAGTAAATGGTGATCATATGAATATGGTACGGATGGTTCCAGTGAACGACGAAGTGGATAGTGTGTTTTAAGATGGAAATGCGTGTCAAACAGAATGTTAGCCGAGTCAGTATTTCGTTGCAGGAAAAAGTCTTAAGCCAGTTAGATGAGATGGTGAGTGAGTGTGGCTTCGAGAGTCGTTCGCAGGCCATCTCCGAAATGATACATCGACAGTTGGCTGAGCATAAGACGCGCCTTGATGATTCAATTATGGTCGGTACGATTAATCTGGTCTATGATCATTCTGTACGTGGTTTGAAAAATAAATTAACCGATATTCAACATAAATATATCGATGAAGTGATCAGTTCACTGAATGTCCATCTGGTTGATGCACAGACCTTAGAGGTGATCCTGGTTCAGGGACCGGCGAAGAAGTTAAAAATGA
>JASFLV010000321.1:0-3815 GCA_050117915.1 Thioalkalispiraceae bacterium
AATGGCCAGTCCACCGGCAGTCATCGCATAGACATGCCAAGTGACACCCACCGTGGCGGGGTTAAGCTCCGGCAATTGCGCCAGAAAAATCAGAATGGCCAGCGCATTGACGAAACCGGTGACCACTGAGCGTGAGACAAAGCGCATCAACGAACCCAGTTTGAGATAGCCAGCACCAATTTGCAGCACACCAGTCAGCAGTGTTGCGGCGAGCAGATATTCCAGGCCATGCTCCTTGACTAGCGTGATCATTAGCAGCGCCATGGCACCAGTGGCGGCAGAGATCATGCCCGGTCGGCCACCGACAAAGGCAATGACCACAGCGATACAGAATGAGGCATACAGGCCAACCTTGGGGTCGACCCCGGCGATGATGGAAAAGGCAATCGCCTCAGGGATCAGCGCCAGCGCCACCACGAGGCCGGCGAGTAGATCACCGCGAATATTGGCAAACCAGTCTTGTTTGAGGGTTTTAATCATCTTGTGTGTTATCCGGTCGTTCTCATCAGCAGGTTGTATGCACAGGCTGGCCTACAGGCAACGCATACGCGGCGAGGCAATGACACCGCGATGTTGTTGATAACGACCAGTCATGGATAGCGTATTACGGCACCGGTTACGAGCAAACAAGACATCAGGGCCGGTGTAACGTGAGATGGTGCGAAGTGCAACGCGGCGCGCATAATAACACAACCAGCAACAGATGGCACGGCAGGGAAAGACTGGAGTAAAAGACAATTGATTTAAATTTATTAAAGAATATTGTTCTCTAATCCGGTTTTTTATTGTTAAAGTCTACTTTTACCAAAATAGAATGACCGATGAAAGCCGACGAGTTACGTAAGCAATTTATGACCGAAGGGCTGGCCCGCGCAGAGCTGGACCCTTCACCGTTCATCACCTTTGAAGGCTGGTACCGGCAAACGATCGATAGCGATATCCCTGAACCGACAGCTATGTGCCTCGCGACAGTTGATAGTGAAGGTCAGCCATGGCAAAGAATGGTGCTGTTGAAGTTGTTTGACGAAAATGGTTTTGTGTTTTTCACCAATTACAGCAGTCGCAAAGCGGGGCATATTGAACAACACAACAAGGTAAGCCTGTTATTCCCCTGGCATGCTCTTGGCAGACAGGTAAAAATTACCGGTTCTGCGGTAAAAGTCAGTACTAGCGAATCAATGAAGTACTTTCTCACCCGACCACGTGGCAGCCAGATAGGTGCCTGGGCCTCGCCCCAGAGTAAAGTGATTACCTCACGCGCCATGCTGGATGCCAAGGTGGCCGAGATGAAAGAGAAATTTGCCCGAGGCGAAGTTCCGCTACCATCGCACTGGGGTGGCTATCGTATCAAACCGCTAACTATCGAATTCTGGCAGGCACGGGATGATCGACTGCATGATCGTTTTATCTATCGTTATCTAGATAATGAATGGATGATAGAACGACTTGCGCCATAGCACTTTGCAAAAGAGTCGAACTGTTTTTCCCTTTATTAAGCTTTCAGGCTAACCACAAGTAATGAAGGAAACTTACGCGCCCATGCTGCTGAACCCTGCCAATAATTGATTTTGATCAATTAATCCTGATTTCACTTTTTCCAATGGTTTCTGTTTTGACTATATTTAGTTAATAAGTTTGGCAAGATGTGTGTGATGCACACGCTCGGCAATCTACATACAACAAATTCAGGAAGGTGAGGAATCAAACATGAATAGGCAGAAACCATCTATATTTTTTCAATTATTATTGCTGAGCTTGTTCGGTGGGTTACTGTTTGCCTGCTCGGACGCCGATGAGGGGCAGGTATCAACCCAGATCATCGCGAAAAAGAAAGGCAGTCCCCTCACCATACCCGCATCCAACGGGGTAATCCTTGCCTGTTCCCAAAAACAAAACGGGCAGTTGCGTATCGTCAATGATCACTCCGAATGTCACCCCTCTGAGGATCCGGTATCCTGGAATACTTCCGGACCAGCTGGACCACAGGGACCGGCAGGGCAATGTGCTGCATGTATGCCGGAAAAATTTCAGCTTGTCGGCTTCAGTAACCAGAGTGCACCCGGCAACACCGGCGTATTGCAACTCACCACGCTTTGCCAGGCCAGTTTTCCCAACAGCCGTATCTGCACAACCGAAGAAGTAGCCAGATCGGTCAGCTTCCCAGCGGTGACCTCGTCTCCGGCCAATCCTGGGCCATCCGCCTGGGTTGCGCCGACAACCGTGGCCGGGCGGGGTGCCACCGTCGGTTTTGATGTGATCACCGGCATTCAAAAAGAGGCCGAAGGCCTGAGTTGCGGTGGCTGGGCTGGAACCTATGGTGGTGGAGGTAGCGGTGGTGGCACCGGCCTGACTGTCAATGACCGCGGTCAGTTCAAGCTCAATCCGTGTAGTACCAGCATGAAAGTGGCATGCTGTGCCAGGGTGCCGCAGACAAATTAGATCATCAGAGTTTTGTGAGGTTAAAGCTCCCTGCTAGTCATACCATTTAATTAGCTAATGGACTGGCTGCGAGATGGCGTGTCGAATAGAGGACAACGCTGCCTGGGTATTAAATGTCAACGAACCCGGACTGGGTTGCCGGACACCCAGTTCGTTTAATAAGACATTATATTCAGGGGTGCGGCGAGTGTCACAATACTGCTTGAACAAGGGCACAAACAGATCCGTCTCAGCCAGGTCATCGAGTTTATGCACAATCTCTCTGGACGACATCGATTGACCTGCGCAACAATCCCTTAATTGTTTTAACACACTGTCCAGTGTCGCCTTACCCGATTGACGTAATGCGATATCAATATTGAGCCAGTATAGTACCCCGCTCCAATGCACACGCATGTATTGTCGTGTCTCATGCAACTGGTCGCTAACTTGCGTAAGCGTCAAGGCTTGCCAGTCTTGCTCGTTTCGACCTCTTGCAAAACCATTCGCCAGTCGACGCCACATCTCGGTTTCGCTGATCAAGCCATGACGAGCCTGAATCACATTCTGGTAATAGGTAGCCAGCCCCTCCGATAACCAGATATTGCCATAACCGCGGTATGGCAGGAATAAATGACTCAACTCATGAAATACTGTCCAGTCACGCAACATAACCTCATAGCCCAGCCGGGGATTCACTACCAGTAACACCCTGGTTGGTGTGCCGCGCGCTACCTGCCCCCACGGTACCGGACCGGCTCCGCTGTTGGCGCGCTGAATATCGATGTTAAACACATCCAATGGCCATTCGCCATAGACACTGTGCAAGGCCGTGCTGGCTTGTTGCAACCAGCGGTACACACTGGCACGCTCCGTCGTCGACAGCGACGCCGCATAATGGATCACAATGCGTTGTTTGCCATGCGTGATCGTGGTCATGTCACCCGCCGCCATGCTGACAAGCGACCCACTCAACAGCAGGCTAAACAGCAAGGTACGCAGTAGTGAGGTGCACCATAGGTTCATGACTGAATCATCAAGGCCTTTGTCTGGAAACTAAACTATCAGACGGGTGAAGCATGGAATAGTTCAAACGAGTTTACTCCGGGTCAGAACAGTTCAACACAGATTCATAAAACAATCGTCGCAAACTTTGGTACCCGGTTATTCGATTTTACTCAGATGCTAATTATTGCTATTTAGTCTATTTGGCTGACGACCAATCAGGCAGGTCAGCAATGGAACCGTGAGGCTTGCTTATCATGGCGGGTGCGACCGGGACAGGCAAATCCAACATCGTGGCATCAATGATCGATTAGCGAAAATCCAGATGCTTCGGTCATATTCTGAAGAAGGAAATCACTCCAACCTTTTAATTATGTAGTCCAAACCTTAAA
>JASFLV010000322.1:0-3804 GCA_050117915.1 Thioalkalispiraceae bacterium
ATTTTAGATCCTCCTTTATCGCTTCATTAAGTTAGAAAAAGAGAGTGTATAAATAATGCGAAAAAATCCGACTTTCGGATCTGGCTATTGAGTCAGTAAGCCAGGGTCATTGTGCAAGAAATATTATTTCTTTTTATACCAATAGTCTTAACATAGTCGATACTTGGTGCCCGTCAAGCAGACTGCGATGATATTTGGTTTTGAGGGGAAATATAAAGGTTGGTATTCAAATACCTTGTTTAAAAGGAGAGTTATAAAAAAAGTTAATCGATGCTAGTTGAGAGCCTGTAATGCGGCCTGGGCCTGCTTGGTGGGTAACAGGTTCAGGCTTTTAGTTAAATCCAGCTTTGCCTTATTCTTATTACCCAGATTTTTATAGGCCATTCCCCGACGTAGATAATAATAGAAAAATTCGTTATCGAGTTCGATGGCTCGATGATATTCCTGGAGAGCAGTACTGTGCAGGTTCTGCAGACTATAGATATCACCTCTTAAGGCATAAAACATGGCTTCATTATTTTCTATGGCGATGGCTTGATTTACCAGCCGCATTGCCTGCGTGTAGTTTTTTGCCTTAAGGGCCTCATATGCTTCGTCCTCTTTGTCATAGGCAGGTTTTGTTCTAAGCAGGTAGGCGATCTGCTGTTGGTATACTTTTTCTTTTTTTTGCAAGCCTGGTCGATAAAGTTGTTGGGCGAGACGTCGGTTTGCTTCTACCCTGGCTTGTGATGGAGGATGACTGGCAAATAAACCTGCTAACCAGTTCTGTTTCTTACCTTCTGATAACCTTACAAAGGTTTCTTGCAGGCTGACTGCGGCATACGGGTCATAACCAGCCTTTACCATATATCGCATGCCAAACTGATCGGCTTGTGACTCTGCGTCACGGCTGTATTTTTGCGTCAACAATACCGCCCCGATAGTACCCGTTGCCATTAACAGGTCACCATATTGTTCATCACCAACACTGGCACCCAATGCCACCAGGCCAATATTCAGGGCGATTCCTTTTTCAATTTTCTGTGCGCTATGTCTTGCTGCGGCATGTACGATCTCGTGGCTAAGCACAGCAGCTAATTCTGCTTCGCTATTCAATTCAATCAGTAATCCACGGTTGATTGCAATTTTCCCGCCCGGTAGCGCCCAGGCGTTGGGTACCGAGTTGTTGATGACAACAAACTCGTAGGGCAATTTTCTATCGCTGAACTGTACCAGCTTCTGACCGACCGCGTTTACATAGGGGGTCAAAGTCGGATCAACTTTGTACTGGCCACCCTCTGATTGTTGTAAGGGGGCGTAATTCTTTTCTCCCATCACAACTTCATCGGCGGTTGAGACCAGCTGGAGTTCGGATTTACCCGTGACCGGATTGACACCACAACCTACGAGGAGAATGCTGTGGGAGACAAGAATCAGTAAGAGACTCAGAATCTTGATAGGATGTCGTGTCTTCATGGGCGCGCCTGGTAATATAGCTTGCTATACAATTTAAATTCTAACATTAGTCGGGGCGAGAGGCGCCTGGAGCCGGAGGCGAAGGTGCGCACAATGACGCTTGGAGCAGGATGCGAAAGCGCCCATGATGAACCCGAAGGGTTCTATGGAAAGAAGGGGTTCTGTGCGAAACCATCTTTCGCGTAAGCGGTCATCGGATGCCCCGGCAACTTGTTAAGCCGCTAGCTAAGGTTACTACCCACCCATCCCTATTTCACAAACAAAAAAGCCGGTTTTCAAAGAGAATGATACCAGCATTCCTTGTTTTTCAATTTGGTCGGGGCGAGAGGATTTGAACCTCCGACCCCTTCGTCCCGAACGAAGTGCGCTACCAGACTGCGCTACGCCCCGATCCTAATGCATTTTAAGCGGTGCTAGCCGCGTTAAAAATCTGCTCGAAAATGCTCATTTACTACATACTTAAGCCGCTCTCGCCCATCCATGGGCTTCGCGAGCTAAGCACATCCATGTGCAAAACTCCGCTTTTCTCGCAAACTTTTGCCTTGCTATCATCCACTTAAACTGCCTTAGGATGATTCAAGAAAGAAACTTAATAAGTTCTGTTCACAGAAAACTCTGCCAGTGCATGGAGAGCTTCCTTGTATATAGTATCAGGCAATACACTGAGACACTCAATAGCTTTGTCAGCTTCAGTGCGAGCAGTTTGCTCAGTGTATTTGATGGCCCCCGTTTCCAGCAACGCCGCCTTGACCTCGTCAAACTTGTCGCGTCCACCGTGTTGGATCACGTCGCGCATTAATGCCTTTTGCGGTTCACTACCATTGCGCATGGTGTAGATAAGCGGCAGGGTAGGCTTGCCCTCGGCCAGGTCATCACCAACATTTTTACCGATTTCGCCACTGGATTCACCATAATCGAGAATATCATCGACCAGCTGAAAGGCCGTCCCCAGGTGCATGCCGTAGCGGGCGATGACATCTTCCACCTGTTTGGTTTGTCCACTCAAGACGGCCGCCAGTTGGGTGGCAGATTCGAATAATTTCGCTGTTTTGTCGTGAATTACCTGCAGGTAGCTAGCCTCGGTGGTATTTGGGTCATGGATATTGAGCAGTTGCTGAACCTCGCCCTCGGCGATGGTGTTGGTAGCGTTGGCCAGAATGTCCATAACCGGCATCTTGTTGATGTGGACCATCATCTGGAAGGCCCGGGAATAGAGGAAATCACCCACCAGGACGCTCGCCTCGTTGCCGAACAGGGCATTGGCGGTCTCCTGGCCACGCCGCAATTCAGAGGCATCCACCACGTCATCATGCAGCAGGGTGGCGGTGTGGATGAATTCGATCAGGGAGGCACACTCGATGTGCTGGTCCCCTTTATATTGGAATGCATTGGCGGTCAGCAGGTGCAGGACCGGGCGTAGGCGTTTGCCGCCGCTGTGGACGATATATTGGCCCACCTGGTTGATCAGGACCACATCGGAACGCAGCTTGTCCTTGATGCACTCATTGACACGTGCCATGTCGCCTTCAATGAGGACATAAATTTCTTCAATTTTCATAGGCTTAGCGGTTCCAGCTCCTGTCTGAGGCCCTGCATGCTAGGGCTGGATGAGAAAACTGTCAAGCAAACAGAAAAGTGGTTTGACCCTGACCCGCTGAGCGGCTAAAATTGCCGCCCTTTACGGCGGGATCTGCCTGTTTGTTAGATCCCGTTTGAATAGAATTGCTTGATATATAATGGAATTTTTGACCAAATTCCCAGGAGAATCAGTTAGATGTACGCAGTGATTGAAACCGGCGGTAAGCAATACCGGGTAAGTGAAGGCCAGAGCATCAAGGTCGAGAAACTGAGTGCCGACGAAGGCAGCAGTGTAGACCTGGACAAGGTACTGCTGGTTGCCAATGGCGATGACATCAAGGTCGGTGCCCCCTACCTGGATGGCGGTAAAGTAACCGCTAAGGTCAAGGCGCATGGTCGTGGCGAGAAGGTTCGGATCGTCAAGTTCCGCCGCCGTAAGCATCACCAGAAAGAGCAGGGTCACCGCCAGTATTATACTGAACTGGAAATCACTGGTATTAGCGGCTAAGAGGATTATTTAAGATGGCACATAAAAAAGCAGGTGGTAGTACCCGTAACGGTCGCGATTCGGAATCCAAACGTCTTGGTGTGAAGCGATTCGGTGGCGAACAGGTACTGGCTGGTAATATCCTGGTCCGTCAGCGTGGCACCAAGTTTCATGCCGGCGTCAACGTTGGTCGCGGCAAAGATGACACCTTGTTTGCTAAAGCTGATGGTGTAGTAAAGTTTGAGAAGAAAGGCCCGAATCAGCGTAGCTTTGTCAGCGTCACG
>JASFLV010000323.1:0-3768 GCA_050117915.1 Thioalkalispiraceae bacterium
GATCACGAAGTCGTAGCTGGCGCCGTTCGCAATGCTGGCCAGCGCGCCGAACTCTGGGATGATGAAGTCTGCGACACCACCAGTCGGACCTTGGCCGAGGCCTACGCCTTGACTGAGGTCTGCCCCGGTGAGTAACGGCTCGATTTGGGCCGTCGTGAAGGGGCCGGTGCTAACGCCAATGCCGGATCCAAAAGTCAGGCAGGTGCTAGAGCAGGACGAATCCGCAAGTGAGGTCGCGAAGTTGTCTGTATCAAATGTTTCCAACCCCATGTCGGTAGAAAGGCTAATGGGAACAGCAAAAGTTGCGGGTGCTGCCGCGAGTAATGCGGCACCGCAAAGCATCCGTATCATCTTATTTAACATGTTATATCCTCCTGTGAGCAACTGATTTCCAAAATACCTATAGTCGTACTCTGCAGCAGGCGTGCCAACTTGTACTTCTACTTATATTTCAGTTGCTTAGCAAACAGAGATGGATGTCATACGCCTTAAACTGTTAAGTTTTTTGACAATTGATTGATTGTGCTAGCCAGAGGCTAAATCGGTTGTATCGCCGACGTTTTCAATTTAATGGTTTGTGCAGTTTGGAAAAAGCCAAATAAAAACATGGCCAGAAAAAAATTTTTATCGGAAGCCTCTGATTTCAATTGAAAAACTTTGTAGTGGAATAGTAAATACCATAACTATGGTATATTCTATAAAAATCAGGTGTTTATAAGACTAATAATTATGAGTGCAATATTTTCCTATAAAATGCCGGTGTTTTAGGCAAAATTGATGTAAAGCTTTTCGACATGAGACGCCTGGGTTTTTTACTCTGAATCCTAATTTCAATAGCAGGTATTGCGACAGTTGATGCTAATACTGACTGAGTATATAAATCAGCACGATACAGACAATTCCTACTACCAGCATCCAGCCGATGAAATGATTCATGGCCTGATAGACTGCCTGTTTGTGTTCGGGACGATCCAGCAACTGGTAAAACTCAGTGACATCCACCGGTTGTTTGACGGTATGTTCGGGATTATTAATCAGCGCCAGTGCATCCTCGTATTGCGAATCAATATAAATAAAAACACCGAGATAATACGGGGTAAACGGTGGACTCAGGCGGGCATACCTTTTGTTTGAAACAAAGGCCGGAATCCCTCTGCTCTCTAGCAGCGTCTTGATTTGATTGGCTTCATCCAGAGTCGCGGTTTTATCGACATACTTCATGTGTAATGAAAATTAGCGCCAGAGAGCAATATTTTCTAATGTTATGAGCAATTGCTCTCTGACCCTGATCCCTTTATTTTGGTACGAACCCACTTTTATCAAAAATGTCAATTTTTAGTAACCGCTCTCAATCTTCAGAATCGCCTTTTTACTATCTGGCATTCGTTCCCAGTTACTTAATGCATGTGCTCTTTTGCTGGCAATACTATTTTTACTCTTCTGCGCCCACTGTTTCCCTTCAGTATTTGTCGCTACAGGTTTGCTATTTGCCAAGATCTCTTTGAATTTGGCCTCTGTCTTATCATCATTGACCGGTACAAATACATAGGCTGCTCGCCAACCCCCGCTACGCGCTTCAATAATAGCGTGATAAGTTTTATTGGGTGCCAGGTTTGCTTTCATTAAGGAGGCTCTTTCGGCTATCAACATAAACATATGCTCACCTGGCTCGGTCTCATAGCTAAAATGGACAGCCTCGGGAATACTGCCAATGTATTTCTCTCCGTCAAACACGCCGCCCTGCATTTGACCACCCAGGCCCCAACTATCAGCTCGGGCAAAGATCACCAGTGATTTACCTTGTGATGGTTTACTGACAAATTTACTCGCTGTGATTTCGGACATGTGCTGTCGAGGACTCGAACAGCCAACGAGCAGTAATATGCTGGAGAGGGTTAAAAATCTGATTAAACAGGTATTGTACTGCATGCGTTCCTCCTTTAACTTTTATTAATTATTATTCACTCGTACAACAGGTTATCATTTAGTTGAGCACTGATAGGCCGACCCCCTGACAACATAGTCACCTTTCTGATAGCGACCATTATCATCACTTTCAGTAAAACGTTCTTCTTCGAAAACCAATGTGTTAACCCGTGCCGGGTCATTATATTTTTCAGCCAGCACACGCAAACAACGCCGTGCCGGATACCAGTCGGTATTTTTACATTCAAATGGCCCCACCCTGGTACAATCCTGGGTAGAACCGCAGCGCTTCGCATACTCCCCATTTAAGTATTTTATTTTCGGTAAGCGAGTAGGATTGATTGCCTGGTAGCGTTGGCCAATATCGTTAAACTTGCCTGTACATCGATATGCCTGGGCATAAGAATAACGCCTTGCTCTTATCCCGTAATATTCCTGAAAGGATTGGATAACAACGGTATCTCCACCGAGCTTAACGGTATCAGTCTGAAAATGTTCCTTGCAAATATCGTCGGTTGCCGTACCGCATTTCAGGTCACGCAGATATTCGCACCTGGTCTCGGCTTCACACCAGTTTGCTGAACCAGGCAGGATGAGTTTGACGTTGGGTGCAGCTTTACTTATATCATTCTTAAGTGCTATTTTTGCTGCTCTTTCTTCGGGTGTAGCACAACCCAGCAGCAGGAATCCTATTAATAATACATAAAGGTATTTCATACTTAACCCCCCCTTTCAGTTTCAATACTTTTTACACAGTAATTTGTAAAGGTATTTTATCTAGTGCTATCGAACTGAATTATTTTAATTTAAATTAAGTATAATACATTCATACTCATTTTATGAGTAAATGCCTGCAAAAATATAAGTAAAGAATTGTTATGCCTACCAAAAAACTTATTAAGTTAGTAAGTTTTTAGCTTATCAAAGTAGTTTTACCGTGCAAGTTTTACGTCTGGTATACGTCGGTAAAAGTACCTAATAATGGCTGCGAAGTGTTTTGAATCAATCTTTGTAATTATTGTCAACCACCTGCCTGGTCCGACCCGACAACCTGACTCACCTTGTTTATAATAATGTCTGCCACCTTACTACTGGCGGGCAATAATGTATGAACCACTGGGACCTGGATCTTATCCGCAAGCCACACTGCATCTGTCTCTGCTAACGCAACAATCCCATCATTGGGTTCCTCGCCAAACGGGCTGTGTCTCGACTTCAGGCCTCGCACCCCGGCAATGCCGGTGGTCGCCACCTGCGGCGCACCGATCCTGCCCATGCGTTTCTCCGAAGCTAGTAACCGACCACTATCGCCGGTTAGACCACGAAACAGGATATTCTTTTGCAGGCGTTTTGCCAGGCGTGAAGGTTTAACCGGTGAACCTAACAGAAAGACATGACGCGGTGGCCTCACAGCAGCGGGCAACTCATTGAGTGCCGCGCGTAACAACACCCCACCGAGAGAATGGCCGATCACAATATACTCTCCGCGTGCCGCGATGTCGGTGATTTTCCTGATCAGGCGGGATTTGATCGCGGCAAAATCCTTTAACGCCGTGCTATAGCCAAAGGTGGTGGTTTCCATCCCCGCACGACGTAACTGATGCAACATCGGCCAGCCGGATAATGGCGAACGCCCCATGCCATGGACAAATAGTGCGATCATAAATTGTTAAGCGTCGTTCCAGCTCGAATGTTTATCAACCCAGCGAATACTATAGTAGTACCAAAATGCAGCCACTAATAAAAAAACACCACTAAAGAATATAGGTTGCTTGAAACCATAGAATAAACTGGCAAGCCCCAGGATTAAACTAATGGTGAAATACAAGTAAGCGGTCAATT
>JASFLV010000324.1:0-3765 GCA_050117915.1 Thioalkalispiraceae bacterium
AATGATATTCGCCACTTTCGACCCGACTGATCAAAAGTGGCGCTTGTTCAAAGATGTTATTAATTACTTCCTAACTCGTGTACATACAAAGTTAACATTTTGATTTCCGTATCCGTAAAACGTTCTTCCCAGGCAGGCATAGTACGACTGATACCACCCTTAACGATCGCGCGAATCTCTTTTAACTTTTCCTCATGACTGGTTCGGCTATCAATTTTGGCAACCGTCCAGATCTGATCTGTCAGATTGGCCGCACCCATAGCAGTATTACCTTCTCCACTTTTGGTATGACAGCTATAACAGGCAGCCTGGCCTTCAAATATTTCCTTACCTCGTTGAGCCAACTGCTGATCTTCATTCTGACCCGACAGGCTCAACACGTATTCAGCTACTGCTGAGATCTGTTTATCTGATAGACGTTGTCCGAAGCCGGGCATATTACCTTTGTGGCCTTTACGAATCGTTTCCTCTACCTGTTTAAAACTGCCGCCCCAGATCCAGTCATCGTCGACCAGACTTGGATAACTACCGGCCAAACCAGCACCACCAGGTTGATGGCAGGCGGCACAGTTATCAGCGAATAACACTTTAGCTGTTGATAATGCAAAATCTCGTTTGTTTGCATCCTGTAAAATTGCAGCATAAGAAAGATCCTTGAGCCCTGCTACAAATTCCTGTCTTGCTTCTCTTGCTACCTGTAATTCACGTTGATAAAGGGCTCGTGTATTCCAGTGGGTTTTTACCTGCTTGCCATCCTGCGTTGTATACTCAACCTGGTTACCGACGCCCTTTGTATAACTGTCACCGATCGGCCAGGCCGGGTAGAGGAACCAGTAAATAATCGCAAACACGACGGTTGCATAAAAACCCCACAGCCACCAATTTGGCAATGGATTGTTAAATTCCTGTAAGTCACCATCCCAGGCATGACCCGTGGTCTGGACTGTGCGGTTTTGTTTATCTTTGCTCATCGTTAGTTTCTCTGTCATTATTATCGTCTTCATCCATCAGCGGGATATAACGATAGTCTTCAAAGCGTTTACTGCGTTTTTTACCCAAATAGACATAGGCAATAATGCCTACGAAACTGGTAAAAAACAGAACCAAGGCGAATGGTTTTGTGTTTTCCATATCTGTAAACCAGTTCAACCAATCAAACATAATCATTACCTGAAGGTTGCGAAATAACCGTCGTCAAACTGTTGAAAGTCCACCATGGTACCCAGTACCTGCAGGTAAGCCACCAGTGCTTCCATTTCAGTAATCTCTGCATTGATACCGTCATAATTATTACTTGTGGCTTGCTCTACAAGGTTTTCCTCGGCATAGAGGATATCTAGTTTTTTGGCAACATCTTCACCGAAACGTTCGACGTTATTTTCATATTCAGCCTGTGTTTCAGAGTAAGGCACACCCACCAGTTTTAATGAACGCATCCGATCTGCAACATCGCTATATTCCAGTGGCGTTTCAATTAACCAACCGTAATTCGGCATGATTGATTCTTTGACTACCGAGCGCGGCGCAATAAGATGCTGTACATGCCATTCATTTGAATACTTCTGGCCCACCCGCGCAAGATCAGGTCCAGTTCGTTTAGACCCCCATTGAAATGGATGATCATATTTTGATTCAGCGGCCAGAGAGTAATGCCCGTAACGTAACTTCTCATCCCGGAAGGGACGGATCATTTGTGAGTGACAGGTATAACAACCTTCACGCTGATAGATATCACGGCCCCGGAGTTCCAGCGGGGTATAAGGACGTACTGTCTCGATACCTTCAACTTTCACTTCTTCTACTGTTTCATCAATGAAGTAAAGTGGCAGGATTTCAACCAGACCACCCACGCTGATCACAATCAGTGTCAGGACAATAAGCAGACCAGCATGAGTTTCAATCTTTTCATGTTTCATTATTGTTTCTCTCCAGTCTTATGCTTTTGCCAGCTTGGCAGCGAGCTTAGCCTCAATAACTGCTTTCTCAATACGACTTTGTCTAATAGTCATCGCCACGTTATAAGCCATGATAATGATGCCAACGACAAAGAACATGCCACCGAACGCACGTACCGCATAAGGATTTTTGAGAAACTCAACGGTCTCAATAAATGTATACGCGAGGTTACCGTATTCGTCGAAGGCGCGAAGCATCAGGCCCTGGCCAACACCGGCGACCCACATCGCACTGATATACAATACGATACCAATCGTGGCTAACCAGAAGTGAAGGAAAATAAGTCGTTCGCTATACATCTTTGTTTCCCACAATCTTGGAATCAGATGGTAGAAAGAACCAAAGGTCACCATCGCCACCCAACCCAGGGCACCCGAATGCACATGTCCAATGGTCCAGTCTGTATAGTGTGATAAAGCATTAACGCTCTTGAGTGACATCAGTGGACCTTCAAAGGTCGACATTCCATAAAACGAAAGTGCCACGATCAGGAAACGTGTAACCGGATCGGTTCTGAGTTTCTCCCAGGCACCTGAGAGCGTCATGATGCCGTTTATCATCCCACCCCAGGATGGTAATAACAGCAAGATAGAAAATGTTGCGGCCAGAGTCGAGGTCCAGTCAGGTAGCGCTGTCCAGTGTAAATGGTGGGCACCTACCCACATGTATAGAAACACCAGTGCCCAGAAGTGGATTATCGATAAGCGATAGGAATACACCGGGCGTCCCGCCTGCTTGGGAACAAAGTAATACATCATGCCGAGGAAGGCTGCAGTGAGGAAGAAACCAACTGCATTGTGTCCATACCACCACTGGGTCATGGCGTCTTGTACACCTGCATGCAGGCTGTATGACTTCAGACTAAACAGACTGATCGGCACTTCCATATTATTGAAGATATGCAATATTGCAGTTGCCAGAATGAAAGCAACAAAGAACCAGTTGGCGACATAGATATGTGGTTGTGTACGTCGCGACAGGGTATGCACATATAATATAAAGTATGTTACCCAGGTAACGGCAATCAAAATATCGATAGGCCAGACCATCTCGGCATATTCACGGGCCTGGGTGAAACCTGCCATATAACTAATTGCCGCCAGACCGATCGATAACTGCCAGCCCCAGAAAGTGATGCTGGCCATTACATCTGAGGTAAGCCGCACCTGGCAGGTACGTTGGACGACATAGTAGGAAGTTGCAAACAAGGCACTTCCACCAAAACCGAAAATCACCAGCGTGGTATGCACAGGACGCAGTCGTCCAAACGTGATGGCTGGTGTATCAAAATTAAACAAAGGCCATGTAAGCTCAAGTGCAATATAAACACCGGCCAACATACCCAGAACGCCCCAGATAATCGACATGATCGCAAACTTACGGATAATGTCGTAATTGTAGGGTTGATTACTTGTCTGACTCATCGTTGACATTCCTAAATTTTCCCCAAAAAGGATAGTATGGGGCTATAAATGTGCCATCTTAAAAACTAAATAAGAATATTCTTATATGATAAAAGATGGGGTATTTCTGGATCAACAGAAATTTACGAATAATCTGCAATTACTTCACAAACATCAGATAAAACAGCAAGTTACAAACTAAAAAGGTTAGCTGGGGATATAGTGGTCTATCAGTAGCACGGCAAACAGCAAAATCAGGTAAATAATTGAAAACCCAAAAGTTTTCATCGCTATCCCATCCTTCAGGCTCTTTTGCAGTTTGATCACATAAAACAGGAAAATCGCATCCAGGATCAGCGTGGCGATCAGATAAAACAGGCCCGTCATCTGCACCAGGTAGGGAAAG
>JASFLV010000325.1:0-3760 GCA_050117915.1 Thioalkalispiraceae bacterium
GGAAACGGCCAGCCGCAAGTTACTTAATTATGGCTTCCGCTTCTTTGAAACCTTCAAACTGCACGCAGCCAATGCGCCTTTAACCGATATGCGAATCTGGAAGGGTGAACAGGAAACGGTTCCGCTGGGTTTAACCAACAGTCTTTATATAACCACGCCACGTGGAAAGCGCAACAAAATCAAGGCCAATATGAATGTTGACGCGACTATCGTTGCACCGATCAAGAAGGGGCAAACCTACGGAAAAGTTGAGGTCAAGCTGGGTGATGAAGTGATTGCCGAGCGCCCACTGGTAGCCCTTGAAGATGTAGCAGAAGGTGGTCTGTGGCGACGTACCGTCGATAACATCAAGTTGTTATTTCAATAACTGACCCTATTTAAGTCTTATGTCTGATCCGCTCGTTTACCTGAACGGGGAGTTTCTCCCCTTATCCGAAGCCAAGATCCCGGTTCTTGACCGTGGCTTTATATTCGGGGATGGGATCTATGAAGTCATACCGGTTTATGCGAAACGACTGTTTCGTCTTGATGAACACCTGATTCGATTGAACAACAATCTTGTCGCAACCCGCATCCCGAATCCCTATCCAGAATCAGAATGGAAAAAGATCCTGAGCCAGATCGTTATGAAAAGCGAGTCTGAGGATCAGTCTGTTTATCTGCAGATAACGCGTGGTGTCGCCAAACGCGATCACGCCTTCCCTGATGACGTCACGCCTACCGTCTTTGTCATGTCCAGCCCCCTGGTTGTCACTGATGAAGTCAGTTTTAACCATGGGATTGCTGCGATCACCCTGGATGATATCCGTTGGCAATACTGTAATATCAAGGCGATCACGCTGTTACCCAACATCTTGCTTCGCCAAACTGCAATCGATGAAGGTGCCCAGGAAGCCATCCTGGTACGTGATGGTGAAGTCACTGAAGGTGCGGCGAGTAACATATTTATCGTGATTGACGGAGTCATCAAAACACCCCCCAAAAGTTCACACCTGTTGCCCGGGATTACAAGGGATCTTGTCGTTGAGCTGGCTCATGAGCACAAGCTTGAATGCATCGAAGAGAACTTTTCTCGCCCAGAACTTGAAGCGGCTGAGGAAATCTGGTTAACCAGTTCCATGAAAGAGATTATGCCTATCGTTAAACTCAATGATGAAATCGTGGCTGATGGCAAACCTGGAAAGATAACCCGTAAAATGTATGACATCTATCAATCATATAAACAAGTCCTGAAACAGCAGGATAACTAGTCCAAGTTATATTGCATAATCAATTGAATAACGCCATGCCAAACAAAGACGAAACAGTATTTGAGTTTCCCTGTGAATTTCCGATTAAAGTCATGGGTAAGGCAACCGATGAATTTGAGTTTGAAGTTGCGCAAATCATCCGTAAGCACGTTGCTGATCTGGGTGAATCCGCGATCAAGCGCCGTGAAAGCGCCAAAAGCAATTACGCATCACTGACTGTAACGATCACCGCGACCAGCAGAGAGCAACTGGATGCGATTTACATTGACCTGACCGCCAGCGAACATGTGATCATGGCGCTTTAATTACTATGCATATGGCGTCTGACAGACTTTCGGATTTTCGGAGATTACCTGCACTTGTGACACGTGAGCTTGGTCTGTGTGAGTATCAGCCTGTCTGGGATGAAATGCGTGACTATACGCTTCAACGTGGTAGTGATAATCCCGATGAAATCTGGTATTTGCAACATCAACCTGTTTACACCCTGGGGCTCAATGGCAAAGCCCATCATTTACTGCAAAGTAGCGACATTCCAGTCATTAACGTCGATCGTGGTGGACAGATTACCTATCATGGCCCAGGTCAGTTGGTCGCTTACACGTTATTGGACTTAAACCGCCTGGAGATCGGCGTAAAAGACCTGGTCAACTTAATTGAACAGGCAGTGATTAATTATCTGTCGGACTATGAGATCGTGGCAGAACGTAGGGCTGGGGCACCCGGTATTTATGTAAGCGGTGCCAAAATTGCCGCCCTCGGCCTTCGCCTGAAGAAGGGACGCTGCTATCATGGCCTTTCATTGAATGTTGAGATGGATTTGTCGCCGTTTACCCATATAAACCCATGCGGTTACGAGGGTATGCAGGTTACACAACTCGCTGATCTATTAGGGGCAAGTTGCCCGGACATCGCAACAGTAAAATCACAGTTACACAGCCATTTGTGCCGTCAGTTAGGCTACAATGCGGCTTGACTCATCCTGGTTCTAAGTATGAAAGACAACATGACAGACAACGAGACGGAGGTCTCTCCACAGCCGGCCAACCCCCTCAAAGGTGCCAGCAAGACCTCACGAATCCCGATCAAGGTGGTACCACGGGAGCAGCCGCTGAAAAAACCTGGCTGGATCCGGGCGCGTGCCCCTAATTCACCCGCTGTGGCTAAATTGAAGGGCGTGCTGCGCGAACATAATCTCTATACAGTTTGCGAAGAGGCCGCTTGCCCCAATATAGGCGAGTGCTTCGAGCACGGTACAGCCACTTTCATGATCATGGGTAATCTCTGTACCCGGCGTTGCCCCTTCTGTGATGTTGCCCATGGCCGCCCCGAACCACTGGATAGTGAAGAGCCGGCCAACCTGGCCAGGACAATCGCAGATATGCAATTACGCTATGTCGTGATTACCTCGGTTGATCGCGATGATTTACGCGATGGTGGTGCTGAACACTTTGCCCAGTGTATCAGTGCAATACGGGAGACCTGTCCCGAGACAAAAATCGAGATCCTGACCCCTGATTTTCGTGGCCGTATGGAAAAGGCCCTGCCAATCATTACCCGCCAATTGCCGGATGTGTTTAATCACAACCTGGAAACTGTGCCCAGATTATATAAAAAGGCACGACCTGGTTCTGACTATCAGTGGTCACTGGATTTGATTAAAAACTTCAAAGCGCAAAACCCGCAAATCCCGACCAAATCTGGACTTATGCTGGGTCTTGGTGAAACCATTGATGAGGTCAAGGCGGTAATGCAAGATCTCCATGCGCACAGTTGTGACATGTTGACGTTGGGTCAATACCTGCAACCCAGCAAGCACCACTTGCCGGTAGAGCGTTACATTACTCCCGAAGAATTCAAAGAACTCGAAGAATACGGTTACCAGTCAGGCTTCAAGAATGTTGCCAGTGGCCCGATGGTACGATCATCGTATCATGCAGACACCCAGGCTAAAGATATCAATAACTAAAATTTACGGGGAGACACATGGAAGTATTGCTCGGCAAGATCATGGAAACCGTTATTCTGCCGCCGGGACTGATCATTGTCCTGATTCTCTTTGGTCTATTACTGCGCCGGCGTTTTCATCGCACCGGCCAGTCCTTTGTGATCGCCGGCTTTACGCTGCTTATCCTGCTCAGTATGCCGCTGGTTAGTGGTAATCTGATGCACCTGCTGCAAACCTACCCAGCCCTGACCGATGAACAAATTAGCAACCTGGATGCAAAGGCAATTATTGTTCTCGGTGGCGGCCGCTATGCCGATGCCCCTGAATATGGCAAAGATACCATTTCCCGTTCCACGCTGGAACGTTGTCGCTATGGTGCCTACCTGCAACGCAAAAGCAAATTACCTATCTTGGTCACCGGTGGTTCTGTCTATAGTCAGCGGGAACCTGAGGGTGAGTTGATGAAAGAAGTTCTGGAAAACAACTTCCTTACTCTTGTGCATTGGGTAGAAGGCAAGAGTCGCACGACTTATCAAAATGCGATCTACAGTTATGAAATCCT
>JASFLV010000326.1:0-3736 GCA_050117915.1 Thioalkalispiraceae bacterium
CGCGACAAGAGGTGACGAGATGAAAGCGTTGATTCTGCTTTTGATTTCTGGCGTCCTGGCTGGAGGTGTTTTTATTACTGGAAAACAGGCGAGTAGTGAACAGATATCTCCGTTATTAATCCTGTTTTGGCAAATAAGCGGGGGTGCGTTGGTGGTGTGGATAGCGTCATTGCCTTCACGCAGGTTTCCGATCTGGAATAAGCAACATGTTCGTTATTATCTGATCGGCGGCTTGCTCGGTATTAGCCTGCCGTACGTGCTGGCCTTTATTGTTTTACAGCAGTTACAGGTCGGCATTGTTGGATTACTGACGGCCCTGTCGCCAATCATAACCTATGCCATGGCGCGCATGTTGGGACAGGAGCCAGGTCATCCACTGCGATTGCTGGGATTGATTGTTGGTCTAGGTGGTGTTGCATTGTTAGTGATGCCAGACGATACCGCTATAGTATCAGAGCATTGGTCTTCCATGTTACTGGCCCTGGCAATTCCTGTGACGCTTGCCGCCAGCAATATCTACCGGAGTCGTTACTGGCCTGGAGAAAGCAGGGCCATGCCGCTCGTGATCGGGATGTTGACTGTACAAAGTGCATGCTTGTTTGTTCTAAATATACTACTGGGAAACTTTCATATTGTGCTGCCTGCATTTGACGATACTAGCCTGGTGTTGGCGGTGCTTGGACTTATGGCAGGGGCTTCCTATCTCAGTTCGTTCAACCTGCTGAAGGTTGGCGGACCCGTTTACCTCAGTCAGATGGGTTACGTGATTACCGCGGTGACTATGTCGGCAGGTGTGTTGTTGTGGGATGAACATTACGACGACAGCGACCTACTGAGCGTGGGACTTATTTTAATCGGTGTACTGCTAACTACTGTAACCCAGATGGTTCAGCGTTCAAACGTCCCAGCGTCTACGGTAACCGAAAGTTAATACTGTTATTTATTATAGAGAGGATAGCAATATGAATGTGATCGAGGCTTTACACTGGCGTTATGCGGTCAGAGAATTTTCACCGCTGCGCATAGATGAGAAAAAACTACAGAAGCTGTTAACCGCAACGCGATTGAGCGCGACCTCCTATGGCTTACAACCCTACCGGATGATTGTCGTTGACGATATCGAAACGCGCCAGAAGCTATTGCTATACTCGTATGGTCAGCAGAAAGTAGTTGATTGTTCGCACCTGATTGTATTTGCGGCCCAGACGCAGATTGACGATGAAATGGTGGATCGTTATATCCACTCTGTTGCCAGTACGCGTGGAAAGTCAATCGATGAGTTAAAAGGTTTGGCGGACCATATGAAATCAGTTTTTGCTGATATGAACGGAAGGCAAAAAAAAGAATGGGCGCATCAACAGGTGTATATAGCGCTGGGAACAATGCTGACCGCCGCTGCGATGATGCAGATCGATACCTGCCCGATGGGCGGGATTGACGCGGCAGGTTACGATAAAGTATTGGGACTGGATCAACTGGGCCTGGAGACGTCGGTGATCTGTGCGCTGGGCGTGCGTCATCCTGAAGATCGTAACGCCCACTTAAAAAAGGTGCGTTATAACCAGGCTGAAATGGTTATTACTATATAACAATATAGCTTGACACTTGAAGTATGGAAAGAAGGCTATCTCTTCATTTTTAGGTAAGGAGTGAAATTATGTTTATTGGACATTATGGTATTAGCTTCGCTGCCAAGGTAATAAAACCGGCGCTGCCGCTCTGGTTGCTGTTTCTTGCGGTTCAATTAGTCGATGTATTTTGGGCAATCTTCGTGCTGCTTGGTATCGAAAAGGTACGCATTGTGCCCGGTATTACTGCCACCAATCCGTTGGATCTCTACTACATGCCCTATACACATGGCCTGATCGCGTCACTCATTTGGGCGCTGGCGGCCATAGTGATAGTCCGGATGATCCCCAACATAAACCGATGGGGTAGTGCTGCTATTGTAGGAGTTGCAGTATTCTCTCACTGGATTCTTGACCTGCTGGTACACCGCCATGATTTACCGTTATACGCCAATGTGCACAAGGTTGGCCTAGGCTTATGGAACTATCCCGCCACCGCGTTTGCCCTGGAGATACTGCTGCTGGCCGGTGGCATGTTTCTGTATGCCCGCCACACCCGCGCCGAGAACCGGCGCAACCTGTACGGTATGATTGTCTTCGGTCTGCTAATGATCGGCATCCAGGCGATGGTGTTCTTCGGCTCGCCTCCCAAATCCGATACGGAAGTGGCTATCTCAGCGCTGGTTTCGTATTTCCTGTTCGCCGCGCTGGCTTTCTGGCTGGAACGCGGCAGGGTGCCGGTTGCAACAGGAGTCAGCCATGGTCACGCTTGAAGCCTCTTATCAAACGCGACCGATCCGCTTTCTCGGCATCTGGGAGATCGATGAGTGGCGCATGAAGGCCTATGGCATTGCCTATGCCAACAGTACGCCGCAACAACAATTGGTGGATGCCGCGCAACAGATTGCCCGACACGAACTCACGCAATCTGATATGAACATGCAACACTACGGCACCGGCTTTATCGGCATCCATGAAGGCAAGACCGGCAACTTCATGTTTATCTCCTGGTGGGCCAATGAAAACGAGTTGTATCATCGTGTATACACCTCGAGTACCGATCAACCCGGAAATCTGGTCGACATGACCTCCAGCGGGCTGACCGCCTGCACCTGGGATCTTCGGGTCATGTGTTTTGAGCGCGATGCCTGGGTTGAATCGGTTTTAAAAAAGTATCCACATCCCGATATAGAAGCGTATCTGGATAATACACTAAATAGCGATGTTTGAATCATTAGGAGTATTTACAAAATGGCCCACCATATTATTTTCGCTTACTGATGGGTGCAGCAGGGCTCAATTAGTTTACATGAAGTAAATCAAGACGCAAGGATGAAGCAGTGAGTGGAGGCCATGTAGCCTACCTTAACCGTGGATATATTCCATGTTACTTATTGATAATCTTGTTTGCTATTCCTGGTAGAAAGCGGTGTAAGTTGAATAATAACTGCGTTCGTCCTACCAATATCGTCTCATAATTCTTTTTTATTCCTTCTAGCACTGAATGTGCAAGTGTATCTGGCTGCATCTTTTTTTCATATACGCGATCTCGCGTCATATTAGTCTGGACAAGGTCGGGGATGACTTCGAAAACTTTTGTATTTGTGTTAGCTAACTGATGCCGTATTGATTTTGCAAAAGAGTGTATAGCTGCTTTTGTGGCGCTATATACAGGTGCACTATGTTTAGCAACTTTCCCCAGAGCCGAGCCCAAAAATATAATGGCACTGTTTTCCTGAGAGGTAAGCTGGGGTAACAGTTGGTTTATTAGCTTTATTTGCGCAGTCAGGTTAATTTCAATTTCCTGGGTAATCTTTTTTTCATCGATATCTAAAGTGGTAAAGTCTAGATATTGCTGTATTCCTGCATTATTAATCAACATATTCAGTTTTGGATAACAGGATGAGAGTTCTGCCTGTAGTTCTGATAAATCATGACTGTTGGTAATGTCACAGCGAAAGGTAATTAGTTCTGGTATTTCTGATCTGGCCATGGCGAGCTTTTCGGGATCGCGCCCACATATCAGAACTGTATTATTAAAATCAACCAAGGCCCTTGCTAGCGCAAATCCAATTCCACTTGCTCCACCTGTAATCAATACCGTGTTGTTTGTTAGCTCCATTGGTCCTCCTGGTAATTTAATTGGTACAAGGAGTATTGGAGGTTTT
>JASFLV010000327.1:0-3732 GCA_050117915.1 Thioalkalispiraceae bacterium
TTTTGGTCATGTCCTGGTTGTCGGTGGTCAAGCCGGTTACACCGGTGCAGCGCGGATGGCGGGCGAGGCAGCTGCGCGTTGCGGTGCGGGTCTGGTCAGTATCGCCACCCGGAAAGAACACGCGGCACTGCTAAATACCTCGCGCCCGGAATTGATGGTGCATGGCATTGAAGAGGAATCTCTCTTTCACAGCCTGGCTGAGCGGGCCGATGTGATAGCCATTGGTCCCGGGCTGGGGAAGACCGACTGGTCAAAGCAACTGCTTGGGTATGCGCTTGATAGCGGTCTTCCCCTGGTAATGGATGCCGATGCATTGAACCTGCTGTCCGGTGACCCGCAAACACGAGAAAACTGGGTATTAACCCCGCATGCCGGGGAAGCGGCTCGCTTGTTGGGAATGTCGACGCAGAAGATCAATGAAAACCGCTATGCCACGGTACGCGCGCTACAGGAAGAGTATGGCGGGATCGCCGTGTTAAAGGGGCCGGGTAGCCTGGTGTGTTCTAAGGATGAGCCCATGTTTCTCTGTACAGAGGGCAATCCGGGCATGGCCTCAGGTGGGATGGGCGATATCCTGACCGGGATTATTGCCGCTTTGATTGCCCAGCAGATCAATTTACTGGACGCTGCCTCGTTGGGTGTGTGTTTACATGCAGCAGCTGGGGACGGCGCGGCCCGGGCGGCGGGTGAGAGAGGCATGTTGGCAACGGATCTGATGAGCTGGGTGAGACGCCTCGCCAATCCCTGATTTATCTTCCTGCAATTTTATTAACCCCGTGTCACCCTGTGTACCCCCGTGGTTTATCTGATGTTTTTTATTTCCCACGGGGCGCACGGGGATCAATCACAATCAGGATTTAGCATTCCTACTATGTTATATAGTCCACTACAGGTTTTGCTCGTGACTGGCCAAACTTTAGCAGGCACAAGACAGTTTATAGGTAGGAATTATTAACTCCATGGCTGGTGACACATTTCTTTTTTATCTTGAAGACGAAGCGCAGACGCTCAGATTAGCAGCGTGTTTCGCCCGGGCCTTTCAGGAATTAAAGTTGTCATTTGCGCGGATCCATCTTTGTGGTGACCTGGGTGCCGGTAAGACGACTTTCTCGCGTGGCTTTATTCAGGGCTTCGGTCATCGGGGGAATGTCAAAAGCCCGACCTATACCCTGATTGAGCCTTATCATTTAGCGGATATCACCATTCACCATCTCGACCTGTATCGTCTGGCGGATCCGGAGGAGCTTGAGTACCTGGGCATTGATGAGATCTGCCAGGATCAGGGTATCTGCCTGATCGAGTGGCCGGAACGGGCCGAAGGCCTGCTGATGGAGCCGACCCTGACGCTTGAGTTACGTCACCTTGAGCAAGGCAGAGAAATGGTCGCTCGACCCCACCAGCCTGAGGTCAGGGCCTGGCTGGAGCGGGCCCGATCCCACTTTGAAGCTGATCCTCAGATCAAAGATTAAGATCAGTGGCTATCTGTATAAAAAATATAAGAATTTTACTTGAAAAACTCTCAAAATAAGGCACAATAAATAGTGGAGTAGGTACGAAGGGGGTCGTATCCCATGACAATTGCGCGTACACCCTTACGCACAGGGTTGATCATTATTTTGTTCCTGGTAGCCGGGCTTGCCCAGGCTGTCAGCGTGAACGGGCTACGGATGTGGCCGGCCCCTGATCACACACGCCTGGTCTTTGACCTCAATGCCCCGGTCGAACACAGCCTGTTTACCTTAAGCGGTCCGGATCGGATCGTGATTGATCTCAAGACCACCGATTTCCAGGCCGTCTTACCCGAGATCAGCAGCAAGGCCTTCATCAAAAACATACGCTATGCGCGTCGCGGCCGTCATGACCTGCGGGTGGTCCTGGACCTGAATCGCAAGGTCAAGCCGAAAAGTTTTGTCCTCAAGCCACACCGTGAATACGGCCATCGCCTGGTCGTGGATCTGGTCGATTCCAATGAGGCCAGACCACGTGCCCCGGTGCGTCGGGATACTGATATCTCGGATAAACCCCGGGACGTGATCATTGCTATCGATGCCGGACACGGCGGTGATGACCCGGGCGCAGTCGGTCGGCGTGGGACCAAGGAAAAAGATGTAGTCCTCGGCATTGCCCGGGAACTGAAAAAGCTTATCGATCGTCAACCGGGGATGAAAGCCACGATGATCCGCGATGGTGACTATTACCTGGCCCTGGATACGCGGGTCGATAAGGCACGCCAGGCACAGGCGGATTTATTTATCTCGATTCATGCCGATGCGTTTAAGAATCGCCGGGCGCGTGGTTCTTCGGTATATGTTCTGTCAGAACGCGGGGCCAGTTCGGAAGTAGCCAGCTTCCTGGCAGAATCGGAAAACAGTTCCGACCTGATCGGTGGCGTTAGCCTGAATGACAAGGATGACTTATTAAAGATGGTATTGGTCGACATGCTGAAAAATTCCACCATGGAAGAGAGTAACGACGTTGCCCAGCATATGATCAAGGGATTGAAGCGAGTCAATCATATGCATAAACGGCACGTGGAAGAAGCTCGTTTCCGGGTGTTGACTGCGCCGGACATCCCTTCGGTGCTGATCGAAACCGCATTTATCTCAAATCCGAAAGAGGAACGTAATCTGCGTAGTCGACACCATCAGCGTAAACTGGCCCGGGCGATTTTCAAAGGAACGCTTGGTTATTTTAGAAATAATCCTCCCCCCGGAACCTTACTGGCACTAAAAGATCGTGAGCACCGGATCAAGACGGGTGATACCCTGAGTGAACTGGCAGAGCGTTACCAGGTCAGCATGTCTGATATCAAACGGGCGAATGGACTAAAGGGTGATCGCCTGCGGGTGGGTCATGTACTACGAATCCCGAGCTACACAACGACAGATTCCTGAATCAGCAGCTAACACAACTTCAGCAATTTACTAAGCCGAGCAAGTTACCTAAACTAGGCGACATGCCTGCGGTTCAACACCCACCTGTTATTAAACGGCTTCCGTCACAGTTAGCAAATCAGATTGCTGCTGGTGAAGTGATTGAGCGTCCTGCCTCTGTGCTCAAGGAGCTGATTGAAAATTCACTGGATGCCGATGCCACACGGATCGAGATTGATTTATTAAAAGGCGGGATGGAACAGATTGTGGTGACCGATAACGGTTATGGTGTGCATGCGGATGAACTTCCGCTGGCATTGAGTCGACATGCTACCAGCAAGATCGAACAGGTGAATGACCTCTTGAATCTGCAAAGCCTGGGCTTCAGAGGTGAGGCGCTGGCCAGTATCTGTTCCGTGAGTCAGTGGGAAATCATTTCCCGACCTGAAACCGTTAAACAGGCGGCAAAGTTATCTCACTTGCTAGCGGACGAGGTGATCGAAATTAATCATCCCGTGGGGACACGGGTGAGTGTTAAACAGCTTTTCTATAATACACCGGCAAGGAAAAAATTTTTACGTGCTGAGCAAACTGAGTACCGACACTGCTATGACGTGGTCAAACGCATGGCGTTGGCCCGTTTTGATGTGGCTTTTTATTTAAAACATAATGGTCGTCAGATCTTAAAGTTACCGGCAGTGACCGATGATATTGGCCGTTCCCGTCGTGTTGCCCAGGTCTGCGGCAGTAGTTTTATTAAACAGTCCGTGCTGATCGACTACCCGCATAATCATATGCACCTGTGGGGCTGGTTAAGTCAGGCAGAATATTCACGTCAAGCGACAGACTTACAATACTT
>JASFLV010000328.1:0-3702 GCA_050117915.1 Thioalkalispiraceae bacterium
TGATAAGCAATGCTACGTGATACAGAGTCTTTGGCTTCACGCTGCAGATTACGAATTTGTCCAAATGAGGCTTGCTGGCTAAGCCATAAGGCAACTGCAAAGATCAGAACAAAAAAGAGAAAAGCCAGTAAGGTGACCGTACTGAGGGTCAGCCCCCCTTTCTTGACTTGCTGTTTAGCGCGTCTGCGCGCACGTCGACGTCTTGCCATAGTTATTCGCTTTATCTAATCCGTTAAAAAAAATTTCCCGGTTAACCCTGGCCAGTGTGACCAAAGCCTCCCTCTGCACGATCACTCGTCGCAAAATCTTCCACAATCTGAAAGTCAACCTGCACTACAGGGACGATCACGAGCTGGGCAATGCGATCACCACTTTCAATCTTGAATGTGCCCTGACCACGATTCCAGCATGAAATAAACAATTGCCCCTGGTAATCAGAGTCTATCAATCCAACCAGATTCCCCGGAACAATACCATGCTTATGACCGAGCCCCGAGCGCGGTAAAATCACTGCTGCTAATTTCTCATCTTCGATATGAATGGATATCCCGGTAGGTATCAAATGTGTCTCACCAGGTTTAACCTCTAGGGTTTCATCCAGACAGGCCCGTAAATCCATACCCGCCGAGCCAGTGGTCGCGTAACTTGGTAGCGGTATCTCGTTACCGATACGCCTATCCAGAATTTTTAGCTCTATTGACTTCATTATCGTCCCCCGCGACGTATTGCTTGAAAAAAACCTATTGTAACGGGGATACTAAATTAAATAGTCACGCCGTGGCTAGACAGGCTTTGTGTTTTCCTGCATTTATAAACCGTTTGAGTATCCCTGTTATAAAGAATTGCCCCTGAAAGGCTATTGTCCATCGGGGGATTCCAGCTTATTGAAGCGTAATATATTATCGCCATTCAGGGCTGATTTATGCCGTACATAAAACCGTTGTGCCACGTAACTCACCAACTCTCTTGCCAGTTTTGACTTGGACATCATGGGCAATTCTTGCTCACCTTCGGGCCAGACAAGCCATAGGGCATTTTCATCGCTATCAAAGCCCCCCTTGGTCTCGCTACCAACCCAGTTGGCTGCGATCATATCGACGCCTTTATCATGGAGCTTAGTCCGGGCATGGTGTTCCAGATTATCAGTCTCAGCTGCAAAGCCGACACAAAAACAGGCCGGATGGTGCTGCTTGACCGTTCTCAGTACGTCAGGATTTTTGACCAGATTGATCTGCAGGGAATCGGTATCCTTCTTGAGTTTCTGTGCATGGATGGTGTCGGGACGATAGTCCGCCACTGCAGCGGCACTGATAAATATATCTACATCCTCCATCTTGCCCATCACCAGGTCGTACATCTGTTGGGCACTCACCACGTCATGACGCTGGACGCTGTCAGGGGTTTCCAGGTTGACCGGGCCACTTACCAGGGAAACACGGGCACCTGCCTCCACCGCAGCCTGGGCAACGGCGAATCCCATCTTGCCCGAGCTGTTGTTGGAAAAATAACGGACCGGGTCTATGGCCTCATGGGTCGGGCCGGCTGTCACCAGCACATGCAGGCCGGCCAGGGCCCCCGTTTCAAAGAGCTCTGCCAGGTTGCTGATCAGAAGCTCAGGCTCCAGCATCCGCCCCACACCGGTTTCACCACAGGCCTGTTCACCGCTGTCAGGGCCAAAAGTCAGTACGCCACGACTCCGCAAGACGCGTATATTGTCTTCCGTGGCCGGATCTGACCACATTTTGTTATTCATGGCCGGCGCAACGGCCAGGGGTACATCACTGGCCAAACAGACCGCCATCAGCAGGTCGTCTGCACGACCTAAACGCAGCCGGGCCAGAAAATCAGCACTGGCAGGAGCCACCAGGATCGCATCTGCCCACCTAGCCAGTGCTATGTGTCCCATGGCCGCTTCTGCCTGTGTATCCAGGAGGTGTTGGTGCACCGGGTTACCTGACAGGGCCTGAAAGGTCATCGGTGTGACAAATTCACCTGCAGCGCGGGTCATGACGACCTTCACCTCAGCGCCGTACTCGCGTAGACGACGTACCACCTCACCGGCCTTATAGGCGGCGATACTGCCGGTCACACCCAGCAATATTCGCTTATTGGTCAAACGTTCTAACATGCGATCTCCCTTCTTTGTCCCATTATAGCTTGCAAAGCGGATGAAACTGAGAATAATCTGTTAGTCAGACAGTGCCCCGCAACCTGGCAACAACATCCGATTTGAACGGACTATCCAAATTGATTATATAGTCAGCACGGAAGCTGACCAGAGACGACAAGGAGGTCGCTATGTTACCTATCCGACAATGGCCCGAGGCTGAACGTCCCCGTGAACGCCTGCTGCACAAGGGCCCACAATCTTTAAGTGATGCCGAATTGCTCGCCATATTTCTGCGCACCGGGGTCACCGGCAAATCTGCCGTCGACCTGGCCCGCGAGTGCCTGCAGTATTTCGGTGGACTGCGTTCCCTGCTCCTGGCCGAAGAAAATGATTTCTGTCAGATGAAAGGACTGGGCCAGGCCAAGTTTGTCCAGTTACAGGCCGTTCTCGAAATGGCACGGCGACACCTGGCTGCTCCGCTCAACCCGGGTGAGAGTATCGAGAACCCCGCCGAGGCCCGCCAGGCCATCCACGCCAGGCTGCGCGATTATCCCTACGAGGTATTTGCGGTACTGCTACTCGATACCCGCCATCGGGTGATCGGCTTTGAGGAACTATTTCGCGGTACCATTGACGGGGCCAGTGTACCAGTCCGGGAGGTGGTGGTGACTTGCCTGAAACGGAATGCCGCTGCCGTGATCATCGCCCATAACCACCCATCCGGGGTGGCGGAACCCAGCCAGGCTGACCGACAGCTCACCGAAAACCTGAAATCAGCCCTGTCCCTGGTGGGCGTCCGCACCCTCGACCACCTGGTGGTCGGTGATCGGGATTGTGTGTCTTTTTCAGAACGGGGCTGGCTGTAAACAGGTTAGACCTCCTTCGGCAGGAAAAAGACTGATTCAGAGCCATTTTGATCGGGGATTGGCTTGCCAGCACGGGACCGATTCCGTACAATTCGCGCTCTTTTTCAGATCGATTTCGGAGAAAACCATGGCAAGAGTGTGCCAAGTGACAGGAAAGCGTCCTATGTCGGGCAATAATGTGTCACACGCGAAAAACAAAACGCGTCGTCGTTTCTTACCTAATCTGCACTCACACCGCTTCTGGGTGGAGTCAGAGAACCGCTGGGTGAAACTGCGCGTCAGTTCTCAGGGTATGCGCCTGATCGACAAGAAAGGCATCGATACCGTATTAGCCGATATGCGTAAGCGCGGCGAGAAGGTCTAAGGAGAATTAGCAATGGCAAAAGGTGCACGTGAGAAAATTCGTCTGGTTTCCAGTGCTGGTACCGGTCACTTCTATACGACCGACAAGAACAAGCGTAACATGCCGGAAAAGATGGAAATCAAGAAGTACGACCCGGTCGTGCGTAAGCATGTTATATATAAGGAAGCAAAAATTAAGTAATCTGATTACTCATCACTAATCAGCAAAAAGCCAGTCCAGCTGATCTGCGACTGGCTTTTTTTATTCCTGTCGCAACTGGATATTCCCCAGCTTATCCAGCCTGGCTTGCCAGCCAGGCATTACATAGGTCGTCGAGACTTTCTCGGTCAGTAAAATCGGTCCGCTTAATACATCCCCCGACT
>JASFLV010000329.1:0-3690 GCA_050117915.1 Thioalkalispiraceae bacterium
AGCTAAGGTCGCCATGCTTTTTCAGTACCGACTCCAGCACCCTGGCCATTTGACGCGGCTCAATCAGGCCATGGAATTTTTCAGCTAATTCTTTATTGAGCTTTGCAAGCTGTTCATCAATCAGCGTAATTCTGTCCTTGAGGTCACGATGCGGATCACTTGCACGACGGCTTAACAAACTTTGGTGTTGCTGCTTCAGTTTATCGATACTTTGTTTGAGCTTGGTTACTTGGGTACTGGCCTGCTTTGTCTCCAGGTACATAGGCTCGCTGATAAACTGGAACCAGAGAAACAATACTGCGACGATCAGCGCACCAAGTAATAGCACCTGCTCGCGCAGGCTCAACGCATCGTATTTTTCCCTTAATTCAGCGAGTTTTTCCTGCATTAGCTCGTCTCCTTGTGTGTTGAACGAATCGAAAAATCAACACGACTGGAACCTTGCTGGCGCTCCATTAAAAATGTTTTGAACTCGATACCCTGAAAACTTGGTTCGCCACTTAAATTCTGTAAATAACGCGGGACATATTCAGGGGTAAAGGTACTACCCTGGATATTCAGCTTTTCACCCCCGGCATGAATATCCAGGTGGGTTAACCACAAACCATTAATATGCTGCCTGGCCAGACCGGTAAAGTGCTCGGCGAAACCTTTGGTATTACCAAATTTCTGTCCAGACAAAACACCCAGCACGAGCTGCTTGTTATTAAGTTCTTGTTCTTTATCAAGCAGGACTTTTTTATATTCAGAGTCATCACTCATAGCAGCGATTTCATTGGTCACTGCCTGGATCTGCTTTAACAGTTCATCTTTTTGCTGTCTGGCCTCAACCAGCACCTGTTGTTGACGGCTTTGCTGCCACCACTGTACTGTGCTGATAACAGCAACCAGTGCCAGCATACCCAGCACATAAGAGATCGCCTTATTCGCAGATACCGTTTTCTCTTTACTGCGGAGCTCAGACTGATACAGATTAATTTGTTGCATAATTCATCTCTTATCAGGCCACCATCGTCATGCGCAATGCGGCACCTATTGCCGGTAAACATTGGCTCTGCAGACCACGCTCGAATTCACTGGTCTGCACATCAACAATCTCACTAATATCCAGCTCTCTGACTTTCATCCCTAACTGATGAGCGATCTCATCGCTCAAACCTGGAATGACCGACGGCAAGGGGGCAAGTACCAAGTTCTGAATCGGTGGTTGTGCAAAATAACGTTCGTAATAATCCATGGATCGTTGCACTTCCAGGACAATTTGTTCCAGCGTCTGCTGTGTAGCAGGTGGCAAACCTTCTATTTGCATATCACCTTGCTGGCTAACCTCTTCACTGGCAAAACTTTGATACCCAACTTCCAGGTCGCGGGTCAGGTACAAGTCTCCCTTGCGTGACAGTGATAACAATCCACGCCTGGCATTGAGCGACAAAAAGGCTACACCCTGCTCATCTTCTGGAAACTGACTGGCAATATTGCGTAGCGCCATGGCGGTAATATCAATACTTGTCAGTTGTAGATCATTTTTCTCAATCAATGAGACGTAGTTTTTCAGTAGCTTTTTTTCGGCACTGACGACATAGGCCATCGGCTGACGTCCACGCTCACGCTGCCCGGGAATGGGAAACACATCCACGATCGACTTTTCCAGGTTAACGTCCGGGTTATCCTTTAACTTCCAGCGCATCGCCTTGCTCAATTCCTTGTCCTCCACCTCCGGCGCTTCCGTCAGTAAAATATTTGCATCTGATAAGGACAGGACGAAGTTGGTCTGTGAATCCTTGACCTGAAATTCCTTGACCCAGTGGGCCAGTTTCGAATTTATCTCGGGAAGACCATTGGCAGGCGCATAATCGACGTGTTCAAGTTGGTAACCGGTTTTGTTGCGCGATAAATGGGCAATAGCCACTCCCTCATCCGTGATACCAATACCAACAAGATGATTCGAGGTTGCGTGCCTTTTAAATAAGTTAAAGATGCTGACCTCCTGTCAGTATCATGAGAGGCCTGTTTTTTCAGGCCTTCTGACTCTTCTCTAGCATTCGATATCTGCACGACTGCAGATCTTCCCTGATCTCCTTGGTCTTCCTTTATAAAATCAAACAGCTATCGGTAATCATTAAAGTCGGATAAGAGACTGGAAACTTTAAAGTTTTGTGTCAATAACCCTATTATTTGTGGAAAATGGACGGATATTTGAGATTAACAGGCCATAACCCTGATTTTGTCCTTTTGATTTTGTTAACCACTGTATTGAGCAGGTAAAAAAGTGAGGCCCTGGTGAACTTACCCTTGATGTGCCACTAACTGTTAAAGCTGCTTGACCCCGAACAGCCCTGGCAAAACTTAGTGTTAAGTGAGATAGCTTTGTTATGCCTTTAATTGATTCAGCAGCCTGTCCAGTGCGTTGGCAAACTCACGTCGGTCGGTTTGGTTGATCGGGGGAGGGCCACCCGTCATCACACCACTGCCACGGAGTTCATCCATAAAGTCACGCATGGTCAGTTTCTGGCGTATCGTATCCCGATCATAACGTTCACCGCGGGGATTCAATGCCTCGGCGCCTTTTTCGAGCACCTCTGCGGCCAGCGGAATGTCTGCGGTTATCACCAGGTCTCCCGCTTCTGCCTGTTGCACAATATAATTGTCCGCGACATCAAAACCCGGTTCGACACGAATTGATTTTATAAAAGCAGAGCGCGGGTGCATGATTTTTTGATTGGCAACCAAAACCAGCGGGCACTTGACACGTTCAGCCGCGCGAAACAAAATTTCTTTGATCACATTTGGGCAGGCATCGGCATCGACCCAGATCTGCATTTTCACTCTCTCCAATACTTGGGATCATTGAGCACATCCGCACATCTCACCTGCCCACTAACATGCCCAATCACCCCCGTGCGAAGTTCCTGAACCATCCAGGCATCTGAATTCTCAGGTGGTATTAAATACGGTGCGCTGAAGCCTTTATTCCCCGCAGCGGAAAAACCAAACTTTGGGTAGTAACCAGGATGACCAAGCACAAACACCAGCTCTACACCTGCCGTCTTCAGTTGGTTTAGTCCATCTTTGATAAGCCGACCTCCGATGCCCTGGTGTTGGTATTCTGGGTGTACCGCTAATGGTGCGAGCAAGGACGATACAACTCTTCGCGATGAATGTTCAAGATGTGTATTGGTAAACAGTATATATCCAACGACATGCTCATCGGCAGTAGCAACCAGCGATAGCAATGGCTGGGCACTCGGATCGCTGAGTAACACTGTTACAAGATCTGCAATTTCTGGTCCTTCCTCATCACCAAATGCAGCCATAATCATATTCGAAATTGCCGACCAGTCTGATTCGAGCGCCTGACGTACCTGGATAGCCATTACCGATAAACCTTAATGACGGAACATAATGCGAACCACTTGTTAAGCATTTTCGTTTATTGCCCACTAAAGCGAAGTGATGGTTTTTTCCAGCGCAAGTTCTTTACCGCGGTATCCAGAGGTGTTTGTGCCAAAGCATTGGTATAATTGCTCATAACTTTTATCGAAACCCCAAGCACAACCTCCAGTGCATTCTGCTGAGAGTAACCTGCCTCAAAAAACTCACTCAAATCGGCTGGTGTGATAGAGCCACGCGTGCGAACCATTGATTTTGTAAACTGATGCAGCGCGTTTAATTTAATATTATTCAATGGCC
>JASFLV010000330.1:0-3662 GCA_050117915.1 Thioalkalispiraceae bacterium
AGGCTGCTGCAATAGCAACAACGGCGAGACTGGAAAATAGAACCACTGGTCTGACTTTGCCTGAGGGTTTGGGTGTATGGGCAAAATGCAAATCATCCAGCTCTGTTTTGTGCACACTATATTCAGCAGAGCGGCGTTCATCGAGATCTTTTAATACCTGATTGATAAGGCTCATGTGCTTAACTCATAACCGCAACATAACTGGATATAGAAACAAGCACAGCAACCGTAGCCAGGGTTGCCACCATGCGTCGCCACCAGGGAACCCGACGTCTTCTCAATTGCGTATCCTCGGTATCACTGATTGCCATCCGTAACATATCTTCATTAATGAAATGTGTGCCCTGCCCATAAGCAACCATTAACGCCTTATGACAGAGAATATTAATCAAACGTGGAATACCGCGACTGGCCACAAACAAACGTGCCAGTGCCTTGTCATCAAAGATCATTCCATTTCTAAAACCGGCCACCACCAGGCGATGTAATATGTAAGCATCCACCCCTGGGCGCTCAAGTGGCTGTAATTGATAGGAAAAGGTGATTCGTTGCTTAAGCTGACGTACTGATTTCTTGTTTAACAATTCATCCAGCTCAGGCTGACCAAACAACACGACATGGATTAACTTAAACTTTTCCGTTTCGAGATTGGTTAACAGACGCAATGACTCGATTGTCTCTTCCGGCATTGCCTGAGCTTCATCGATACATAACACCACGCGTTTACCTTGTTTCGCCAGCTCAAGTAAACGATCGGTAATCATTTTATTCAAACGGTGTACATAGCGCGTAATCTTCAGCCCCAGTTCTTCGGCAACCGCCACCTGCAGGCCATAAGAAGAAAGCTGCGGATTGGGAATATAAACAAGCTGGAACTTGTCACCCAGTGAATTCATTAATTTACGACACATCAACGTCTTACCCGTGCCAACTTCGCCGGTGACCTTGATGAAACCTTCACCGGTGCGTAAGGCTACCATTAAGGTATTGAACGCATTGGCATAGTGACCATATGCAAAGAAATAACTCGTATCCGGGGATAATGAGAAAGGGATTTCTTTTATACCGAAAAATTGTTGATACATGACAACAGTTTCCTAACTCACTGACCTGTTCTACTGACTGGTGGTCGAAAACGCTTGATGCTGTCGCGCGCACGCTTTAAACCCTGCGCCCACTGCTGCGGGCCTTCGATTACAGTAGGTTTAAGTAAAATGACGAGTTCGCTTTTGACCGTTGTTTCCTGATTATGCTGGAACAGGCCGCCGATTAAGGGAAGGTCACCCAGGAAGGGCACTGAGTTTTTATTATCGGTGGTCTTGTTTTTCATCAGACCGCCAATAATTACCACCTGACCACTTTCAGCTTTAATCACTGAATCTGATTCCCGGATAGAACTGACCGCCAATGGTACACTTAAGGTTGTGGTTGCCGAGACAGACACGTTTTTGACCTTTTCGGTCACATCGACCACGGTCGGATGAATATGTAAAGTAATCGAATTGTTTTCGCCGATTTGTGGAATCACATCCAGTGCGACCCCGGAAAAGAAGGGGGTCAACTCAACATTGTTTTCCACATTACTGGAGACCGTACTGGTATTGGTATTGGTTTCCACATCAGTAATGAAAAACTCATCGGTACCCACCTTGATCACGGCCTTTTGATTATTCATCGTCGAAACCTGCGGGCTCGACAACACCTGTACGTCACCCTGGGTTTTTAAAAGTTCAATAAAGGCCGCGAAGTTTCCACTTAGATTAAGCGCAGCGGTAAAGATCCCGCCGAATGCCGAAGTCGCTGTGCCATTCACCTGAGAAAGCGCGCCGGGATTAAGGTCACCGGTATTACCATCGATAAGGCTGGTGCCGTTATCAAACAGGCTGCCACCACCGGTCTGTCCCAACAATACGGAACTACTCCCATTTTCTTTCAGGCCTGCCCAGTTAATGCCACTTTGAAAACCATCGCTCAGGACAACTTCAATTACCTTGGCTTCCAGCATAACCTGTCGGTGCATTATATTCTGTGTAGTGCTCAGATAACGATCCACCGAACGTAACTCATCGGGCATCGCACGGACGACGATCACACCCGACTGGGGGCTGACGACCACACTGCGCCCCTGCTGGTTGCCGACAATCGCTGTCAACGAGGCGCGCAGCTCCGTCCAGAAATCTGATTCACTCACGGTGTCGATGCTACTGGCGGCGAGGGTCTGGCGAACAGGATCTGAATCACTGTCGTTGTTACTGTTACTTGCCCCCCCTGTTGCAGCTTGGGAGACCTGCCCGGAGCTGATTCTTACCTTGGAGCTACCCGCCCGTTTTACGGCTAAATAGTCCAGCTTGAAGATCTTGGTACGTATATCATTCGGATACACATGATAGGCCGTCGCGGTTCTTTCATAATCAAAACCATAGACATCACGTATCACATCCATTACTTCCTGGATGCTGACGTTTTTCAGATCCAGTGTGATACGACCGCGCACCTTAGGATGAACAACCATGTTATAAGCCGTACCTTCTACGAGGCCCACAAAAAACTGCCGTGCATTGGTACGATTCACCTTGATATCAAAGCGTGGCTCAATATCAATCCCAGTCTGCTCGGGAAGATCCAGCTCGATACGCGGTAATAAGGCATCGCTAACCTGTGCCGGTGTCGACTGTTGTGCAGCAATCTGCTGATTGCTACTGAGACCATTATCCAGTGCGCTCTCAATCGCATCATAAGTACGCATATCCGGCGGGGCAGGGGGCGTGCTACAGGCGAGCAAAAACGCTGGCAGGCTCCAGCAGACTATCAATTTTACAATGCGTCCTATCATTATTTAACGTGCCTTTTTTATATCCACCGGCGTCAACTTTAAAATGATCCGTTTGTTACCATTCAGCAGCGCAACCCGCGTAGGCTCAATGGCAATGACTTTCGCACCCGCAATATTCTGTCCCACCCCCACTGTTTTTCCATTAATCGTTGCCAGTCTGCGCGCGGGCGCAATCAATGTTGACGAGAGTGTCCATCTTGGTGCAGCTTTTGTGCCAGCCTGCCCATAGCCGCTAGAACGGTGGCTGGGCGGGCGGGTCGGGTCTTTTAAGACCTCAGCAAACACGGTTGAGTGACAGAAAACAGTCACTAACATTAGAATCAGTCGGGATTTTTTGACAGCTATTCTATATAGACTCATCCCTATACCCCAATCCAGGAATCACGCAGACTCAAGGTATATACCGTAATCACCACGCGTGACCTGGGGTAATCAGTCACCTCCAGTTGCACGGCATCCCAGTAAAATTCCCAATCCAGCTTCTCCAGTGCCTGCAAATAATTCAGCGTCGCGAGATAATTACCCTCAAACTCGATCTGCAAACCATGCCGGTAAACCTGGGCACTAGCTGGTTCAGGATTGGCCACTGGACGCTGACTGCTTTCTACGCCTGGCTCGATAAACTCATCCTGCGGTTCAATTAATTGTTCCGAAGGCAGGCTACGAACGCTGACTAAGCTAAGGTCGCCATGCTTTTTCAGTACCGACTCCAGCACCCTGGCCATTTGACGCGGCTCAATCAGGCCATGGAATTTTTCAGCTAATTCTTTATTGAGCTTTGCAAGCTGTTCATCAATCAGCGCAATTCTGTCCTTGAGGTCACGATGCG
>JASFLV010000331.1:0-3647 GCA_050117915.1 Thioalkalispiraceae bacterium
ATCCATCGAGGGCCATGCATAATGAATTACCTGACTAAACTCACTGCTGGAATGCTCCTCCTGTCAGTCGGAGCTAGCCCAATAATGGCTAACAACGACAAGACCTGGCGGTTTAAGGTCTATCTGTCTGATAAGGAAATCGGCCAGCATGTGTTTCTGGTTTCTGAAAAAGATAATCAGCGGCACATCAGTATCAAAGCGGATTTTGATGTCAATTTTTTGTTCATTAATGCCTACAGTTACGAACACTCCAACTACGAAATCTGGAGCAAAGGCTGTTTGACTTCAATCCAGTCATTCACCAATGACAATGGTGACAAGTTATTTGTCAAAGGCGAAAGAACTGGCGAACAACTAACGATTGAATCACCTTCAGGGGTACAAAAGAAATCTGGTTGCATCAAGTCCTTTGCCTATTGGGACCCCTCATTCCTGGAAAGCAAACAACTGTTAAATGCGCAAACCGGCGAAGTCATGTCTGTAATGAGTGACTACGTAGGTACAGAAAAGATTGTAATCCGCAACAAACCAGTCAAAGCAGAGCGTTATAAGCTGCATACCGACGATTTCACCATTGATCTCTGGTATGCGGAGGATAACCAGGAGTGGCTGGCACTCAATTCAACCACCAGTGGCGGTTCAACACTACGTTACGAGATTCAATAAGGTGACTATGATGAAAAAATTATACTTTGCCATTGCGTCGTTCTTCATTCTGATTGGCTGTAGCTCTCACCCACCGATTAGAACTGAAAATAATGTTGATATCGATCGCTTTATGGGTGACTGGTATGTGATTGCCAATATCCCCACCTTTATAGAAAAAGGTGCACATAATGCCATCGAATCCTACAGCCGTAATGAAGATGGCTCTATCGCAACAACCTTTACTTTTTACCAGGACAGTTTTGATGGTGAAAAGAAAGCTTACCACCCTACTGGTTTTATCTATGACAAGGAATCCAATGCGGTCTGGGGAATGCAATTTATCTGGCCAATCGAGTCTGATTACCGAATCGTTTATCTAAACGATGATTATACCCAGACTATTATTGGTCGTGTGAAACGTGATTACGTCTGGATTATGGCTCGTAGTCCAGAAATTCCAGATAGCGAATTTAACCAGTTGGTCGAGATCATTAAGCAAGAAGGCTATGACGTCGACAAGCTGCAGAAAGTACCTCAACAATGGCAAGCGGGTAAATAACCATGAATACACAAACGGTTCGAGATAAATCAATAGCGAATTCATTGATTCGCTGGATCGATGCCCACGCTGTAGATGACTTAAAAGCGGCTGAATTTAGCAAATCGGTCGACTGGACCAGGACTGTTCCATTTATACTCATGCACCTGGCTGCACTGTTTGTGTTTCTCGTTGGCTGGAGTCCGGCGGCCATTATCACTGCAATCATTCTCTACGCAGTGCGGATGTTTGCCATCACCGGTTTTTACCATCGCTATTTTTCACACAAAGCCTTTAAGACCTCACGTTTTGTCCAGTTCGTGTTTGCCTTGATTGGTGCCAGCTCAGTTCAACGCGGACCATTGTGGTGGGCAGCCCATCATCGCCTCCATCATGTGAATTCCGATCGCGAAAACGATGAGCACTCTCCGCGTCGACATGGTTTCTTCTGGAGTCACATGGGCTGGTTCTTATCCCGGCATAACTTTGCAACCCGTCTGGATCGTATTGGAGACTTTGCCAAGTATCCTGAACTTAAATTTATCGATAGGTTTGACATACTGGCACCCTTGCTACTTGCTCTCTCCCTGTATGGCTTTGGTGAGCTGCTTGCACATTTTTACCCCTCGTTGCAAACCAGCGGCTGGCAAATGGTCATCTGGGGTTTCGTGATCTCAACATTGTTCCTGTATCACATCACCTTCACCATCAATTCACTGGCTCATAGCATCGGTAAACGCCGTTTCAATACCCGCGATGACAGTCGCAACAACTGGTTTTTGGCACTACTGACATTTGGTGAAGGCTGGCATAACAACCATCACTACTATCCCGGATCTGCTCGCCAGGGATTCCGCTGGTGGGAAATTGATATCTCATTTTACCTGTTGCGTGGTTTACAGGCATTGGGATTGATCTGGGATTTACGCCCGGTGCCACAGCGGGTTATGAATGAATATCGCAAAAGAGATCACTGAGATTAGATTTTTCAGGAGCTGGAAAAATGAAAATAGCAATTATCGGAACAGGTATCGCGGGTAATGTTGCAGCCTACCACTTGCACAAACAGCATGATATTACCGTATTTGAGGCCAATGACTACTCCGGTGGTCATACTCACACCCATGACATCGATGTACAAGACGGTATTCACGCCGTAGATACTGGATTTATTGTATTCAATTACAAGACCTATCCACACTTCACCCGTTTGTTAAAAGAGCTGGAAGTTGAAGTGGAACCCTCTTCGATGAGTTTCAGTGTTAAATGTGAGAAGACAGGACTTGAATATAACGGCACAACGTTAAACTCCCTGTTTGCTCAGCGTAGCAATCTTCTCAAACCGTCGTTTTATCGAATGATTGCGGATATTCTGCGGTTCAATAAAAATGCGGTGGCAATTCTCGATACCGATGAGGCCAATACCAGTCTCGGTGAATTTCTTTACCAAGGTGGTTATAGCCGGGAATTCATCGAACAATATCTAATTCCCATGGGGGCGGCAATCTGGTCTGCCGACCCATTACAGATGATGCAATTCCCTGCCGGGTTCTTCATACGTTTTTTCCATAACCACGGTATGTTAAATATCGATGATCGTCCTGTCTGGCATGTCATTAAAGGCGGTTCACGTGAGTATGTAAAAAAACTGACTGCGCCTTTTGCAGATCGTATTCGCCATAACTGCCCTGTTCAGTCAGTTACCCGATACACTGACCATGTAGAAATTGTCCTGCAAGACGGCAGCAAGGAAACATTTGACCAGGTTTTTATAGCCAGCCATAGTGATCAGGCTCTGGCTATGTTGCGCGATGCGAGTGCGGATGAAAAAGAGATCCTGGGCGCGATTCCCTATCAGGAAAATGAGGCAATTCTGCACTATGATGAGAGTGTCCTACCCAAGCGCAAACTGGCCTGGGCAGCATGGAATTACCATATTCTACCTGAGGACCAGGGTCGTGTCGCGCTGACCTATAGCATGAATATTCTGCAAAACCTGCAATCGAGTAAACAGATATGCGTTACTCTGAACAACAGTCAGGCTGTTGATCCTGACAAAATTATCAAAACGATTACCTATCATCACCCGGTTTTCACCCCCGACGGCATTAAGGCACAGCAACGCCAGGCAGAGATTAACGGGGTCAATCGCACTTATTATTGTGGTGCCTACTGGCGTTATGGATTCCATGAAGATGGTGTCATAAGCGCCTTAAATGCAATTCAACATTTTGAGGAAACTAAAGATGCACAGTTGTATCTACGAAGGGCAAGTTAGACACAGGCGCTATCTACCCAGGTCACATAAATTCAATTATCGTCTGTTTTATGTCTATCTTGACCTGGATGAACTGGATACTGTGTTCAAGAAGCGCTGGTTCTGGTCAACTAGCAAGCCAGCTATTGCCTGGTTTAAACGCAGCGACTACTTAGGTGAAAATAATATTCCATTGAAAGAAGC
>JASFLV010000332.1:0-3643 GCA_050117915.1 Thioalkalispiraceae bacterium
CCACACCACCAACGCACCCCCGCTTATTTGCCAAAACAGGATTAATAACGGAGATATCTGTTCACTACTCGCCTGTTTTCCAGTAATAAAAACACCTCCAGCCAGGACGCCAGAAATCAAAAGCAGGATCAACGCTTTCATCTCGTCACCTCTTGTCGCGATGTATGCCGCAGTGGGTGTTGAGTAAACTCAATCACGTTACGATCCGGATCACGGATGAAGATGGAGGTCTTACCGTCACCAAACTCAACCGGTCCCTCGGTCAGTGTCATCCCCAGCGCCGTGAGATAGTGTGCGGCATGAGTAACATTCGCGACCTGAAACGCAATGTGGGTATAACCCGGATATTTCACCGGCTCATCCATCAGTACATTCTGCATCGGCTGATCACCGCGCTCGGCTGAATCCAGTAGGTTAAGCTCCATACTATTCGGATGTCTCAAGACCATGACCCGCTCGTTAAGGTCTTCACGTATCACCGCAAAACCGAACTGCTGATAAAAGACCACCGAACGCTCAAAATCAGTTACACGTACCCCAATATGATCAAGTTTGTTAATACTGATCATGATGCACCTCCCGTTCTCGCATGCAACGGAATTGCGATTGGTCGAATAGGTGCAGCATCGGATCCACGCAATTTTAACGATCCGCCGATGAACGCAAACTCATAGACTTTGTCTCTGGAGAGCGCTTCGAGATATACAAGTTCGATGATGGGTGTCCCTTGTTGCGCAAGCAGGTAGCTATGGACAGGTACGTAGTTGTTCTCGACTTCAGAAGGAAACGCTTCAAAGCTAAGGTTGTCTGCCCCGACGATCATGGCGCCGCCTTCCTCTACCAGGAAGCGGGCTGCTGCCATACCCAGGCCTGGCGGATTTTTCATATAGGCGGTGGTATCTTCATACTGCTGCATGCGACCGGTACGGATGAGCACGACATCACCGGTCTGCAATTTGATGTCCTGCTTTAGCAGCGCCGCGACCAGATCATCACGGGTTATCCGATATCCATCCGGCAACACATCGACACCTTTGGCCGCAGCCACATCGATCAAGACGCCTCGGGCAATAATCGGCGGAATGTTTTCAGCACCGGCCACGGTCCAGCCCCGATCACCGAGATGGTCCTTGGCCTTAAAACCATTCCAGATTTCGCCATTGAGGCCAAAATGATTCAGCGCATCGATGTGTGTGCCCATATGGGTATACATGGAAATCGCCGCGCCGGTATAACTGACATGCTCATTCATGGCCTCGCCAAGCCTGAGTGGATCATCGATGACCGTGCCGTGTGGGGTGTGGGTCATCCAGATCCGGTAGTGGGGATCACCGGCTGCCTGCCAGCTGGGCATGCCTATGAAATACTCGACCGAAAGATCGTAGATCGCTCCACCGCGTAGTCGGGCCAATATGGCCTGTTGCATACCCGGGGTCATCAGGTTCAGGCGGCCGATTTCATCTGTTGGACCCCAGGGGCTTTTGCCCACCGTCTCGCCAGCATCCGCATTTGCGATGCCAATGATGAAGATAGCCACCAGCGCCAATAACTGGCTGCCAGTCGAGAACCGCATAAGATTTTTCATCATCACTCCTCCATGGGTTGATTAGCTTGAAATGGAGGATAGTTGTTATTTAAAAGTTGATAATTAGCGATTTATGAACAACACTGTTCACATATATTTACTAATCGGAAGAAACATGGACAATCTTACGGATATCGCCGTTTTTGTACAGGTAGTGGAAAGCGGCAGCTTTACCGCCGCAGCTGAACGCCTGGGACTATCGCGATCAGTCGTGAGTAAGTACATTACCCGCCTGGAAGAGCAGCTTGGGGCGCGCTTGCTCAACCGTACTACTCGCCGCCTGAGTTTGACTGAGGCTGGGCAGGCATTTTTCTCTCGCAGTCAACGTGGCTTACAGGAGATCGATGCGGCACAGGCGGAAGTCTCACATCTACAAAAAACGCCGCGCGGAAAACTAAGAATCAATACACCCATGTCCTTTGGTATCCTACACATTGCGCCGGGTCTGCCCGAGTTTGTTGCCCAATATCCTGAGCTATCGATGGATATGAATCTTGACGACCGTCAGGTCGATCTCATCGAAGAAGGTTTTGATCTGGCCATCCGTATTGCCGAGTTACCGGACTCCAGCCTGATCGCACGACGATTAGGTCCATGCCGCCATGTCGCCTGTGCTTCACCAGCGTATCTTGAACAAAATGGTACGCCCCAGATTCCTGATGACTTACGCAAACATAATGCCATTACCTTTCGCTACCAGGATTCACCCAATGAGTGGCGTTTTCTTACACCCGATGGACGCTATGCTTCTGTGCCAGTAACGGGATCAATACAGATGAACAACAGCCTGGCAATTCGCGAAGCTGTTCTAAGTGGCGCCGGCATTACACTAACACCAAGCTTCATCGTGGGGGAAGATATTAAAACCGGGCGACTGCAACAATTACTCCCCGAATACCGTGCCCAGGAGATATCCATCTATGCAGTCTATCCAGAGCGCCGTCATCTTTTACCAAAAGTACAGGCATTTCTTGATTTCATGAAAGAACGGATTACCGAGTCACCTTATTGGGATTGATCAGGATATTGAATTTTAGTGCTCAAAACATGCTGCTATGATTTACTCAGACAATGCTTACATGCACAAATAAGAATATTTTTATATCTTTGTGTGCTTCAATCGCAAACTATTTAAAAATTATACATTCTTAGTTTGTGGAACTTCATACCAGCCTTTTGATCGATTCACGATTTTCACTACCGATAACATCACCGGCACTTCAATCAGCACACCCACCACCGTTGCCAGTGCCGCACCGGATTGAAAACCGAATAAACTGATCGCTGCGGCGACCGCCAGTTCAAAGAAGTTACTGGCACCGATCAAGGCAGAAGGCCCGGCCACGCAATGCGCGACCTTGAATTTTCGATTGAGTAAATAGGCCAGCCCGGAGTTGAAATACACCTGGATTAAAATCGGCACGGCGATCAGCGCGATGATCAGCGGTTGCGCCAGGATCTGCTCGCCCTGGAAGCCAAACAGTAATACGATAGTAAGTAATAGTGCAGATAGTGATATCGGGTGCAGGCGTTTCAGGATTGCATCCAGTAACAGGTCATGATGCGGGCGGCTAAAGATGTAATGCCGCCAGAGCTGCGCGACTATCACAGGCAATACTATATATATAACGACGGATAGGAAGAGTGTGTCCCAGGGCACGCTAATCGCTGAGATACCCAGCAACAAACCGACGATCGGCGCAAAGGCAAAGATCATGATGACATCGTTCAGAGCCACCTGGGTTAAGGTGAAGTGCGGTTCGCCTTTAGTCAGATTACTCCAGACAAACACCATCGCGGTACACGGTGCCGCTGCCAGCAGGATCAAGCCGGCAATATAACTATCGTGTTGCTCCGCCGGTAACCACTCGGCAAACAGGCCGCGAACAAACAGCCAGCCTAACAAAGCCATGGAAAAGGGTTTCACCGCCCAGTTTATAAATAACGTGACCCCGATCCCCTTCCAGTGTTCTTTTACATGATGCAAAGCACTGAAATCGATCTTGAGTAACATCGGAATGATCATCAGCCAGATCAAAACCGCCACCGGCAAGTTGA
>JASFLV010000333.1:0-3643 GCA_050117915.1 Thioalkalispiraceae bacterium
CACACCGCGTAAGCTGGGCGTCACAGGCGAAGACCAGCCGAAGGTCGTATACAGCCTGATCGATCCGGAGCAATATAAAAACCAGCATGTGCTGGTTGTCGGGGGAGGAGATGCAGCCTTAGAGGCAGCCACCAGTATTGCAGAAGAAGAAGGTACCACTGTGAGTATTTCTTACCGAAGTGAAGCCTTCTCACGGGCCAAGGAAAAAAATCGGAACAAAGTTGATCAAGCCAAGGCAGCCGGTCGTCTAAACGTGTTAATGAGTTCAAATGTAAAAGAGATCCAAAAGGACAAAGTGATTCTTGAACAAAACGGTGAACAAATCACGCTTGCCAATGATGCTGTGATTGTCTGTGCGGGTGGTATCTTGCCGACACCTTTTCTCAAGCAAATAGGTATTCAGGTAGACACCAAGCATGGTACCGCGTGAAGTTATTGTAAAATCTATGAAAAAGTTATCAGCTGGTTTAATCGTTCTGTTTACTTTAGGTCTGCTAGGGGTAGCCCCTGTATTTGCAAATACCCTAACTGATGCCAAATATGCGATTAAGTTACGCGATTATGCTAAGGCCGTGCAGATCTTAAATCCTCTGGCCAGCCGCGGTGATCCCGTTGCACAGTATCACTTAGCGATTTTAATTAGAAACGGTCAGGGTACAGGGAAAAATCCTGAGCTCGCTGCGCGCTGGCTGCTCAAGTCCTGCAAAAAAGGTTATGACAAGGCCCAGTATGCACTAGGCGTTATGTATATGGATGGTGTTGGAGTGTCGCAGGATCACGGTAAGGCGCGTAAGTGGCTGGCGGCGGCTGCAAAACAGGGACATCGTCATGCTCAGCGCAGGCTGGACCAGATCGCTGAGGGTGTTCATCAGCGGGCAAGTGCTGAAACACTAAATAAAAAATTGTTTCAGGCAAGCCTACGCGGCCGCGCAGGTGATGTCGCCGAGTTGTTATCAGCCGGCGCCAGGGTAAACAGTCACGATAGCCTGGGTAATACAGCGTTAATCGTCGCGGCAAGCAATGGACACTTAAAAGTAGTGGAGATGCTGCTTAAGGCTGGGGCAGCTACCAACCTGGTGAATCGCGATGGTGAAACTGCCTTGATGCTGACCGCAGCAAAAGGTGATCAGTCAATAGCCAGGTTGTTATTGAGTAACCAGGCAAACCTCAATGCACAAAACCAGCGTGGCGTGACTGCATTGATGTATGCGGCCAGGGAGGGCCATGATGCTGTGATCAAATTACTCCAACAACATGGTGCCCAGTTAAACACAAAAGACAACAGGGGTTTGACCGCCTATATGTGGGCAGAGAAGCGGGCCAGATCATCAAGCGCCCGTTTGCTGTTACAGCTCGGTGCAAGTAAGCCGAGACAGGTCAAAGCCAAACGCAAACAACAAATCATAACCACTACCAAGGGCACCCCCTATGCAAGCTGGACACCGTTGATGGTCGCCGCCTGGCAGGGTCACCTCGACAATGTCAAAGCACTGCTGGCTGCCAGCAAGGTGAATATCAACCATCAGGATAACGAGGGGCATACCGCACTCAGTCGTGCAGCCTTGCAGGGACACGCCGATATCGTTGCCTTGTTACTTAAACATAGAGCCAAGCCTGACATCAGACAGAAGAATGACATGACGCCCTTAATGTGGGCAGTGCGCGAAAATCATACGAAGGTAGTCAGTACACTATTAAAGTATCGAGCCGATGTTAATTCCGCAACCCACGATGGTTCAACCAGCCTGATCCTGGCCGCTATGAATGGGCAACAGGGTGTGGTAGAGCTGTTATTGAAAAATCGTGCACAGGTTAACCAAGCTCAGGCAGATGGCATGACGGCGCTGTTATGGGCGAGTAAACGTGGGCATCTCGCTTGTGTCAGATTATTAATCAAGCATGGTGCGCAAATTAATGACAAAAACAAACGAGGTGAAAATGCACTGTGGCTGGCTGGCATCAATGGCAGGCACATGGTTGTTGAATACCTCCTGGCTGGAAACCGACCTGCAGAAAAACACGAATATGCCAGTGCCTTGTTGATTCGTAGCGCCGCCCTTGGGCATGAACAGGTAGTTGCAATACTGCTACGCAAAGGTATTAATGTAGACAGTCAGACAAAAAATAAAAACACCGCGTTGATGCTCGCCGCCGACGCGGGGCATTTAGGCATTTTAAAGTTACTCTTGCGTAAAGGCGCCGATGTTAATTTGAAGAATAGCCATGGTAATACCGCCTTGATATTTGCCGCGATCAGCGGCCACCTGCAGGCGGTTGAGGTGCTGGTAAACAACAAGGCGAATGTGAAAATTCGGAACGCGGACCGGCAGACTGCACAGATGTATGCGGAGAGCGCCGGCCACTCTGAGATCGTCGGTATCCTGCAACAGGCCAGTGACAAGCAGAAATTGTTTGGGATTTTCTAGAAATCGTAGATGTAGCCAAAGAAGATGTAGAAGTTGCTTTCACTTGTGGTACCCGCCGTCGCCTCGGTCTCAGCGTCCTCATAACCCATATCAAGTTCATATTTCAATGCGCGCGATGGACGATAATTGAGTATCAGCCTGGGTTTAAATGTGGTTCGAGAGGTGCCGTTATCATTGTCTCGTTTATCGACAATTAACCTGGGATTGACGCGCCATTCCCTGCTGAAAGTAAAATTACTGCTGAAGTTTAACTGGATGACATTAGAGGTCGATGTATCGCTGTAGCGTGCTCCAAAGATCGTAATATCGTTGTCTGTAAAAAAGTTATTAATAACCAGGTTAGTGTTATAAAAAGACTCGGTGCCAGTGCCCTGAGTTGCCTCAACTCCTCCGGATGCGACTGTATCACCAAGATTAGACAGCGTGATATCGCCGGTTAACTGGTAGCGTTCTGATAAAAATGTTGATGCAGAGAAGGTTAATGAACTGTAGGTAGACGTCCGGTCTTCAGCGAGTTGATAAATTTCAGCGTCGGAAAATGTCTGTTGCAGAATCTCAATCGAGGGCGCAGTTTGGCCAATTAGGGCATTATTGGTAGTTAATAGAGGACTCTTGCGGTGATCGGCGACGATGTTAATACTTGAGTTTTGTTTGTTACGCCAGGTTCCTATAAAGGTAAGCTGGTTGAGATCCGAATAGAAAATATCGTAGTCAATGGTCGCAAAATAGGCTGTCGAGTCATTGATGTATTTATATTCGATACCGACTGCACTACGATCAGTCAGGCTGCCGTTGGTTTGTTCGATATAGTAAAATTTAAAGTCTGCGTCTTTATACAGCGATTCGTAGTCAAAACTTAGGGCATAGAATTGTCGATCAGTATTGATACCGTCACGGCTGCTCAATTCCACCGGATAACCCGCCAGAAAATTGATTTTTTTGTCAGTGCCAATGCGTTTGTTCAAAATCAGGCCATCGAATCGTCCCAGCACCCCATCGCTGCTATGCGTCTGGCGACCAATCCGTGCAGCGTGGTTGTCATCGCGTTTTGAAATATCATAATAAAAAGTATGGATCCGCCCATCGCTTTTTTCTGTATCAGAGATAAAGTCATAACGATGGCTAGCCGCGATGTTAAAACGCTGATTATACTCCAGCCCACGTTTACGCCCCGAATAGAGAATGTCAGATGAAATCGAGCTATCCGTTTCAACACT
>JASFLV010000334.1:0-3640 GCA_050117915.1 Thioalkalispiraceae bacterium
CCGCTCCCTGGCATTCTCACTATTTAATATCTCCAATGACAATAATACATTTTCATAGGCAGTCAGGTGTTGCAATAACTGAAAGGACTGGAAAATAAACGAGACTCTACCGGCACGCAGTTTGGCACGTTCATCTTCTGACAACCGGGTAATATCCTGCCCCTGAAACAGGATATTGCCACTGCTCGGTAAATCCAGTCCCGCCAGGAGACCCAGTAATGTCGTTTTGCCCGACCCGGAGGCCCCGACAATGGCATTGGTACTGGCGGCACTAAATGTTAAATTAATGGTCTGAAGTATTCGTAGAGTCTTATCGCTGCTGGGCAGGGATTTACTCAGGTTTCTGGCTTCTAAAAAGGGTGTGGTCATGCGTTATCCCGTTTACTTGTTACTCATTAGTCTGATCAATTTTTCTATACTTGGCAGTACACCACTTTATGCACAAGAGGATCAACCCTCTGTTTTGGTCTTAGGTGACAGCCTCAGTGCCGCCTTTGGTATCGAGCGCGACCAGGGCTGGGTGCATTTATTACAACAGCACCTCAACAATAATGGCCATGCATACAATGTGATCAATGCCAGTGTCAGTGGGGATACCACCCGGGCCGGACTTGCACGCCTCCCCCTTGCCCTGAAAGAACACCAGCCCAAAATAGTGATTATTGCTCTGGGTGGTAACGACGGTCTGCGTGGGATATCCCTCAAGGAATTTCGCGCCAATCTGGAGAGGATGATTCGCCTGGCAAAGGCAGCCGATGCCAAGGTGGTGTTATGTGGTGTCCGAGTCCCTCCTAACCTGGGTGTTGCCTATGTTGCTAAATTTTTACAGGTCTATCGTGAAGTCAGTGCTGCTCACAATGTGCCATTAGTCAACTATATACTGAAAGATGTCTCCAACCACTCCGAGTTGATGCAGGCAGATGGTATTCACCCAACTGCCGCCGCTCAACCCTTAATCCTGAATAATGTACTCGAAGGACTCAACAGAGTCTTATAGCGATTCTTCGCTACCTTCTGCGATGAGTTCTTCAAAGGCGACGATAAAAGTATCCAGGCGTTCTGCCAGATACTGTTTCTGCGTATTCGTTACGGTTTGATCAAAGGTGAGCATCAATTCTTTTACCTGTTTACTGTTGTAAACAAGCTTGGCCTTGTGCTCTGCAGTCTGATATTCATCCGGTGTTGTTACTAGCTGCATAAGCTTTTCACGCTTTTCATAGCTTGGAAACTCTCCAAGCAAAACCCGCATCAGGGCATTCTGCCAGTTTTTGCGAAAAACCATACGGTCTTGATCAAGTGGTTTAAATCGTGGTGGCCAGGAACGAAGCAGCTGTTTTTGTTCTTCAGTGAGTGGCCCTAGCCAGTCAGAAAAATTAGAGATCAATTTTTCTTTGCTTTTTTCAAGTTTTTCTTCAGCCGTGGTGTCATTGATTTCTGCCAGGATCTCCTGGTTCTCCTCTTCTAATGAAACAAACAGCTCTTTGACTTGTTCATCATTAAGACTCAACAGGATATCGACCATGTCCGGTGCAATCCTGTGCTTCAGACTCCCCCAACGCTTCATAAAGTTTTCGAAGATGATCTCGGTAGACTCATCATCGAAACCCTGTTTGCTATATACCTTAATCTTTTTCAGATCATTCACATATTCCTGTAATTGGGTCTTGCGGTGCCATTTCATGAACATCGCAACGCGTTGCTCTACATCCAGTTCCTGTTGATCGGTAAGATTGACATAGTCCTCGACCATGCCTTCGAGGACCCAGTCCAGATTGTTATAAACGGTTTTGACACCACATGCAGACAATGCAAGTAGCGAGAGTAATGCTAAAAGTATGATTTTAATTCTGATGTATCTCATGTCCCTACCGTGACAATCATGTTATCCCTGTGAATCAGTTCTTCCTCGTCAACATACCCGAGAATCGACTCTATTTTGGCACTGGGTTGGCCTAAAAGTTTCCTGACTTCCTCTGAATTATAGTTGACCAGACCGCGGGCCACCTCAACCCCGTTAGCATCGACACAACTGACGACTTCGCCACGCTGGAATTTGCCACTCACCTGTTTCACCCCAACGGCCAGCAGGCTTCCCCCCTTACCCATCAATACCTTACAGGCCCCTTCGTCCAGGGTGAGAATCCCTGCCAGCTGTAACTGCCCCGCCAGCCACTGTTTCCTGGCGGTGACCTGAGTGTGTTCCGCCATCAGGTAGGTCCCGAATTTTTCACCCCGAGCGAGTCGCAACAAAATATCCTTTTCACGACCGGAGGCAATCAGGCTGGACGTGCCAGAACGGGCGGCCAGACGTGCTGCGCGCAGCTTGGTAAACATGCCGCCACGTCCAAGGGCTCCCCCCTTGCTCGATACCATCTTATCCAGCCGGGTCTCACTGACCAGCGCCTCATCTACCAGCTGCGAATCGGGTGCTGAGCGAGGATCCTGCTCATAAAGACCAGACTGGTCCGTCAGGATGATCAGGTGATCCGCTTCGACCAGGTTGGCAACCAGCGCCGCCAGGGTATCGTTATCGCCAAACTGGATCTCCTCGAACACAACCGTATCATTTTCGTTGACCACCGGAATAATCCCGTGACCGAGTAATGTTTTGAGGGTACTGCGTGCATTTAAATAGCGACGCCGGTTGGTCAGGTCATCATGGGTCAATAATATCTGCGCAGTGTGAAAGTTATATTGCTGAAAAGCAGACTCATAGGCCTGGACCAGACCCATCTGACCGATCGCCGCAGCGGCCTGTAGCTCGTGCAAGGCATGGGGACGCCGGGTCCATTTTAGTCGGGACATACCCTCGGCCACTGCGCCCGATGACACCAGCACGATCTCGATGCCCTGCTTACGCAGTTCGGCCATTTGCGCCACCCACTGTTCAATACCTTCACGATTCAGCCCCAGGCCATCGTTAGTGAGTAGTGCACTCCCTATTTTAATGACAACTCGCTTTGCCTGTTTAATTTGTTCACGCATGGCAACCGTTACTCTTTTATTTCAAATGAGTTTTCATGTTCCTCATCTGACAGTTGTTTTTGTTGTTCCCGCTTCGATTCTATATAGTCCATAATCGCATAACAAAGCTTTTGTGTTCCTTCCTTTTGCAAAGCGGAAATTTTGTAAACCGGTCCTTGCCAACCGATTCTGTCAATAATGTCCTGACAATGTAGATCAGGATTAATATCATCAGCTAACAGATCCAGTTTGTTCAGCACCAGCCAGCGCTCGTAATCGACCAGCGTGTCACTATATTTTTTCAACTCGTTTTCAATGATCTTATAGGATTCTACTGGATCGCTTTGATCAAATGGGGCCACATCGAGTATGTGCAACAACAAACGGGTACGGGAAATATGTTTTAAAAACTGAATCCCCAGACCTGCACCTTCAGCAGCGCCTTCGATAATCCCGGGAATATCCGCAATCACAAAACTGCGATCCGATTCGATACGCACCACACCCAGATTCGGATGCAAGGTTGTAAAAGGATAATCAGCCACTTTTGGTTTGGCCGAAGACACAGCGCGGATAAATGTTGATTTGCCGGCGTTCGGTAATCCCAACAAACCCACATCCGCAAGGACTTTCAATTCCAGGTGCAGGTTACGGACTTCCGCAGGCGTCCCCTTGG
>JASFLV010000335.1:0-3630 GCA_050117915.1 Thioalkalispiraceae bacterium
GGATCACGGCAAGGCTGATAGAGACGATCAGAACCTTGGTTTTGATGCTATTTAGTACACGCATAAGCCACCTTATTGTTTAATTATTAATTAATGCGATTTCACCCAATGAGAACGGGGCTCTAACTTTAATCGGCGGCAAATTGATATTTCTTTAAGGTAACCCTGCAATGTTAATGTTATTGATAAACCGGGTGATAAGGAGAGTGCCGAGTCTTGTCGTGAATGTGCATACGGTATTCGACAAAATTATCTTTTTGGTCAAAATGTAAAAAAGGATTACCTGAGATCTGCTCAGTTAATGTTGTGCTTGGAACGATAGAATAATTATGTCCCGGTAGAATGCATGTGTTTCCAGGTAATTCATGTTCGATCTTTTGCAGAGTGTTGTACATTACTTCCGGATCGCCGCCACTGAGATCACAACGGCCACACCCATAAACGAACATAGTGTCACCGGTGATCAGGTCATCACCTAAATGATAACAGGCTGACCCCGGAGTATGGCCAGGGGTATGTAAAAGCTGGATTTCAGTATCACCTAGTTTAATAATGTCGCCGCCGTGGTGCAGGGTAGGCAGATCCAGGTGCTTGCCCCAGAATTCAGCTTCAGTCTTTGACAGATGGAGTTGTGCGTCGAACTTGGCCAGGACCTGTTCAATTCCATTGATATGGTCATGATGACTATGGGTCAGCAGGATATCAGTAATGGTCACGCCAAGCTGTTCCGCCCTGGTCAGGATGGTGGGGACATCCCAGGCCGGGTCAACCACGGCGGCTCTGTTGGTCTTCAGGTCCTGAATGAGATAGATGAAGTTCTCCATCGGACCCAGTTCCATACTGACTATCTTGTAGGGTGCTTCATTCATGCTCTAGCCTTTACTCATCTTTATGCGTCTGATTTCATCCTGGCTCAAATTAGAGATCAAGTCAGGGATCAATTCAGTGATTTAGATCAATGTCATTACTCGACGTTACCGGGACCGATGTTACACTCTTATATTGTATGTACATAAACAGGTAATTCAATGGAACCTGAATTCTGGCAGCAACGCTGGCAAGACAATAAGATCGGATTTCACCTCGATGAAGTCAATTCCTATCTGATTAAGCACTGGCAGAGCCTGGGAATCGAGCCCGGGGCCAGGGTGCTCGTTCCGTTATGTGGTAAAAGCGTTGACCTATGCTGGTTGAGTAAACAGGGCTACCGAGTTGAGGGGGTCGAGATCTCTAAACTGGCCATTGAACAGTTCTTTACTGAACAGGGATTGCCCATTGAGCAGGAAGAATCTGACGGCTGGCTCGCCTATCGCTCAGGCTCAATTCGAATCTGGTGTGGAGATTTTTTCAAGCTGAACAGTCAGCAACTTGGGCCGGTTGATGCAATTTATGATCGGGCGGCATTGATTGCCCTGCCGCACCTGATGCGATCGACCTATGTCAGGAAACTGCTGGAATTAGCGGGTGTGGCGCCCCAGTTGTTGATTACCCTGGAGTATGACCAGAGTCAGATGTCCGGCCCTCCTTTTGCGGTGAGCCGTCAGGAAGTCAATGAACTCTATCAGTCTAGCTACGGTGAAGTCAGCGGCCCGGTTGAAAAAATCGATGTTCTGCCTAGCCATGAGCACTTTGCCCAAAGAGGGGTGACGGCACTATCCGAATGTGTCTATTTACTGCAAGTATCGAAAAAATAAGGTTTTGATCCTATAGTTAAACTCAGCAAAGCAGTAGCCGATAACAATAAATAATAGCCAACAAGAAACAAATCAGGGTATTTGCTTGAAAACACGCCGACTCCAGACTGGACTATTTCTCCTGCTGTCCGCTTTTTTTGCTGGTAGCCATCAGGCTGTGGCGGCAAAGTATTTTGTCTATCAGCTACCTGATGGTTCACGGGTGATCAGTGATCGCCCTATCTACAAACGGACCCATAAACTGGTGACCAGCCGGCGTAAAGTCGAGGGGACAGGTCAGTTAGCTGCCAAGCGTTATAAAAAACGTCCCAAACCGCTGGACAAATATAACAGCCTGATCACTCAGGTGGCCCAGCGCCACAGTGTCGAAGTGGCCCTGGTCAAGGCAGTGATTCATACTGAGTCGTATTTCAATCACAAGGCAAAATCCCACGCGGGTGCACGCGGCCTCATGCAGCTGATGCCCGCTACCGCAAAACTTTATGGGGTGACCAGCCGTAATATCCATGACCCAATTGCCAACCTCGAGGCCGGGGTCAAGCATCTGCGCTACTTGTTAAGAAAATACCCACGCAATCTCAAGTATGCCTTGGCCGCCTATAATGCGGGTGAGAGGGCGGTCTATTACTACGATGGCATCCCCCCCTATAAAGAAACGCGTAATTACGTGCAGAAAGTCCTGCATTACCGCGATTTTTATCGTACGATAAATTAATCTCCGACAAACCCCGCTTGATCCCGCATTAGCGCGGGCTGTTTTGTTTACAGGAGAGTTGTCTGTTTGCATCCGGCAAGATTATGATGGGTTCATGACTATAGCCTTGCCGCCAGACAAAACGCTTTCCACCCATAAAATTATCCATGTTGACATGGATGCCTTTTATGCTTCCATAGAAGAAAGAGAGGATCCTTCGCTCAAGGGTAAGCCTGTGGTCGTAGGCGGGTCCGCTGAGGGTCGGGGTGTAGTCTCTGCAGCCAATTATGCAGCGCGAAAATATGGTATTCGCAGTGCGATGCCCATGATCCAGGCACTGCGGCGTTGTCGTCATCTGGTCCGTCTGCCATCGCGCATGGAACTTTATTCACAGGTATCCCATCAGATTCGTGATATCTTTTATCGCTATACACCATTGGTTCAACCACTGGCGCTGGACGAGGCATTTCTTGATGTCACTGCTAGTGAAAAGTTGTTTGGTAGTGCCGAGGTGATTGGTCGTCAGATCCGCGATGAGATTCAGGACGAATTGAAACTGGTTGCCTCGGTGGGGATCGCCCCAAGTAAGTTTGTTGCCAAGATCGCCTCGGATATCCGTAAGCCGGGTGGTTTTGTTGTCGTCGATGTCGGGCAGGTACAGGCCTTTCTCGATCCTCTGCCGGTTAGTCGTATCTGGGGTGCAGGTAAGGTGACCGTTGCCTTGTTTGAGCGGATGGGGATCAAGACAATTGGCCAGTTACGCAGGCAATCCGAGCCCTGGCTGATTTCACACCTGGGCAAATTCGGTCAACATTTATGGCAATTGGCTAATGGTATCGATGATCGCGAGGTGGTCACCGACGGCCAGGCAAAATCTATATCGCATGAAACCACCTTCTCTGAGGATTTAACCAGTCAACAACAACTGGAAGCCTGGCTGTTGCATTTGACTGAGCAGGTCGCCTGGCGCTTGCGCAAGCATGAATTGAAAGGTAAAACAGTCGTTCTGAAACTGAGACATCATGACTTCAAAACCCTGACTCGTTCCCGGAGTTTACCCGCGCCTACTGATAGTACGGACAAGTTGTGGCAACTTACTCGTCAACTGTTTGTTGATAACTGGGATGGCAAGAATCCGATCCGCCTGATCGGCATGGGTGTTTCAGGTCTGTTTCGACAGGGGCAGCAATTGGGGCTAGCAGAGCAAGGCGACTTGTTTGAGAAGGCCGAAGATACAAAGCT
>JASFLV010000336.1:0-3624 GCA_050117915.1 Thioalkalispiraceae bacterium
CTGCATTTTCCGTCCCTCGTTTTAATTTGAAAGACCAGCATAATCTACTTCTAAATATGTTCAACAACATATTTAAGCGCTATGCTAGGTTTGACGTTGCCATCAGATAAAACCAGGGAGAAAAGCCATGCCCTATAGTGCCGAACATAAACAGCGGTCACGGGAGAAAATCCTCGAAAGCGCGATCACCCTCTTTACCCGACAAGGTTTTGAAAAAACATCGATTGATCAGGTGATGCATGAAGCGGAACTCACCCGGGGTGCGTTCTATACTCATTTCACCAGCAAAAGCGATCTGTACCAGCAGGCGATCCTGAACGGCGCTGGCAATAGCATCCTGCTCAAGCAAAAACCTGACCACTGCAGCGAACAGGATTGGGTCAGGACGTTAATCAAATGGTACCTGAGTGATGACCATGTAAAGCAAAAGTCAGGTGCCTGCCCACTCGCTTTTCTGGTAAACGATGTAGCCATCAATGAACCGGAGGTGCGCCACACCTATACCAGGGTATTTCAGGAGATGAACAAGCTCATCAAGCGATCTCTACAGCGCTTCTCTAACTCTACGGAACAGGAGATATTTGCCGCGACCGCACTGATGATCGGCGCAGTGGCAATTGGCCGCTCACTGGATTGCCAGACCACCCTGAACAAATTATTACGCAGCTCAGAGGCAGTCGCCCAGCAATTACTGCAGACTGATGGAGCAAAATCCGGATGAGAGATAATTGACCTATATCAGTATTTTCTAATATTCCATTTTCGTCCTAAGGCTCAAATCTATATACTCTTGGCAACATCCTCATTCTGGACAGGTACTATGCAGATCAGACTCAAAGTGGCATTCCTGATTGCCTCTCTTATCACCCCGGGAACTGGCCTGGCAGCCAAGCAGCTCGGGCAACAACTCTACCTGCAGCACTGCGCTGCCTGCCACGGCAATGATGGCGATGGCGGCGTGGGTGTGCCCCTGGCCCTTGATGACTTCCAGGCTGGTGTCTCAAATGACTACCTGGCCAGGACGATCAGGTTGGGGCGTCCAGGACGAATCATGCCCGGCTTTAGCCAGTTCAGTGATCAGGAAGTCACAGCCATCGTCGAATATATTCGCAGCTTTTCCACAGCCGACTACCCAGTAGCTGATCGTTCCCCGATCAAAGGTGATCCAAAGCTGGGAGAACAAATCTATGTCAAAAACTGCGCCGCTTGCCATGGAGAGAATGGCGAAGGCGGCCAGGGGACGGGAGTGACCTTTTCACGTCCTCGCAATCAACCGATCATTGCCCCGGCTCTGAACAATTCAGGGTTCCTGGCCTCAGCTTCCGACAAGATGATTAAAAGTACTCTGATGAATGGGCGTAAAGGCACACCGATGACCTCTTTCATCGACAAGGGGATGAGTGAACAGGACCTGGATAATGTGATCAGTTACATTCGTCAGTTTGAAGGTCAGGTAGAAAGTGTCAGAACAGCTGACGCCACACCTACTCTGATCTATGAATCGCCTTACCCTTTGGAAGAGACCATTGAGAGCATCAAGCGTGCCGTCAAAGGTAAAAACTTCCGCCTGATCCGGATACAGACCTTTGATGATGGGTACGTTGATAAGGACAAGCAAGACCCGAAAAAGACCATCATTTATTTTTGTAATTTTCAATTCTTAAACCACGCACTGGGCATCGACCCACGGGTCGGGATGTTCCTTCCCTGTCGTATTACCGTGGTTGAACAACATGGAAAAGTCCAGGTAATGGCGATTAATCCACTCAGGCTCAGTAAATTGTTCAACAATAATGAATTGAACAAGGCCTGTGAAGAAATGCGTGATTTGTATATCGAGATTCTGGAAGAGGCTACGCTATGAAACAAACCCTGATTACATTGATGAGTTTATTAATGCTTGGCGTGAGTAGTCTGCTACAGGCTGAGGATTTGATGATGCTCCGTTCAACCCAGCCATTTCCGGAAACCATGTCCACCTTACAGAATGTTATCAAACAACATGGTTACGTGGTCTCTCGCGTACAGCGGGTTGATATCGGCCTGACTAACATGGGGTACAAGACTGATAAGTATCGCGTGGTCTTTTTTGGCAAACACGAGGAACTTGAACAGCTCACTGATACATACCCGGAACTGGCTGCCTATTTGCCGCTAAAAATTGCGATCTTTTCCGAGGAAACCGAAACCCTGTTGGTTACCACGGACCCGATTAAGTTCAGTGAAATGTTTCCCGATGAAGCTTTAAAAAAGCACTTTAAACAATGGTCAGAAGATACCGTATCGATCTTTAATCAGATCCGTAACACCGGCGATAACGAATAAATGGTTACTCCCTGTTTTTCCAGGCGTGACTGAGAAGGTTGAGGTCTTTATCCATGACCGATAGTACATTTTTTTCATAGTCATCAATTGCCTTGTGTAATTCTTCTGCCAAGCGGGGATAATTGATCAGATGTCATTTACGCTCGTCGAACAGGCTATCGCTCTGGTCGTAAAAATGCAGTATCCCAATCAAAGCGTTCAGGCACAAAAACAAAATGCCATTAATATAATTGACGAAGACATTTTTTTTATTCAGTAGATATTTGTAATTGTTTTTCTTCATCTTTTTTGTGACTTTATTGCACAATTTATTAAAAATGGCCTAGAATGAACTCAGTGAGCATGTGTGAGTACCCAGCCAGGATATAATGTCTGCGAGTCCCAGAAAATCTATCAGCTTCGTTGTGTCCTTCGTATTCATGACCCTCATCTTCAGCGTAGCCTGGTATGCGCTAACTATAATCGACAAACAAAACCGAGACCGGACCAGGGATGCACTCCAGACCGTTCTGATCACGACCCAGGAAGCATTGCACCTTTGGATAAGTCAACGCAAGTTTGACGTCCAGGATATCACCCAGGATATTCAAATCATCCAGTTAACAGAAGAACTATTAAGTGACACCAGCAATGGACTTAGTCAGAGTCTGCGTAATATGCGCAATATGATGATACCCAGGCTGTCTCGCTATGGTGACCGGGACTTTTTCATCATTTCCCCACAAAGGATAAATATTGCATCACTGCGTGATGAAAATATTGGTCAACCAAACCTGATACACCAACAACGCAAGGCTTATCTCGATAGAGCTTTTGCAGGAAATACCGTGTTTGTGCCAACCATTCGCAGCACGATCCAGACGGGTTTTGAAAATATTTCTGATGAGAAAGAAGAGCCCGCCATTTTCACAGTTGCCCCGGTAAAAGGTCTGAATGGAAAAATCATCGCGGTGCTTGCTATTCAAATCAACTTAAAGAGGCACTTCACACGTATCACCCAGCTAGGACGGATAGGCGAGACCGGGGAAACCTACGCTTTCGATGAACAGGGAACCTTGATATCCGAGAGTCGTTTCGATGCCCAGTTGCGTCGCATTGGTCTGGTTGGTACAGACAGCCGTGGAATTTTATCGATACGAGTCGCAGACCCGGGGGGTAATTTGCTAAAAGGTTATACCCCAGCTGTTGCCGCAAATAAACTGCCTTTAACCCTGATGGTTAGCAATGCCACCCAGGGGAAATCCGGTTACAACACCCAGGGTTATCGTGATTATCGTGGGGTAGCCGTATTTGGTGCCT
>JASFLV010000337.1:0-3621 GCA_050117915.1 Thioalkalispiraceae bacterium
TATGCGCAACGTATCCAGTTGGAATCAACCAGGGCCACTTCCACATTCCCAGCAGCGCAATGACGATAAATCCTCCTGCAACCACAAGTTCTATCGCGATCTTTTCTGGGCGACCATCAGCAAGTGCAAAGCCAACCAGCAGACCGGCCAACAGGACCAGCAGAATCGCAAAGAAATCCAGTGCCTGGAAATCAGGCAAGTAAAAGCCGACTGCAAGCGTTGCAACAATGACAACAAGCAGAAGCGCGACGTCTAGAATTTTTCCCCCAAGCATATTGTTAATATTACCACAAGCTTTGCTGGTATATACCCTCGTTGTGGCAGTGAATAACTCACGCGCGAGTGGTTTTCTGATTCCACTCTGGGTATGATTTCGCTATGTCGATTTATAAAAGCCCAATCAAGGCCGGCGATATGAACAAGGAGAGCCTGGTCCATAGCCTTGGACTGATCCTTCCGAAACAAGCCATCTTGTTTGATCCTGAAGATACCCGCGCTTACGAATGCGATGGCTTATCCGCCTATCGTGTCGAACCCTGGGTGGTAGCATTGCCTGAAACAATCGAACAAATTCAGGCTATCATGCGGATTTGTTTCGCACACCAGATCCCGGTCATTGCGCGTGGTGCCGGAACGGGTTTGTCCGGGGGGGCCCTGCCTCGGGAGAACTGCCTGGTTCTGAGTCTGGCCAAGTTTAAAGATATTTTAGAAATCGATCCCCTTACCTGTACTGCTCGCGTGCAGCCTGGCGTGACTAATCTTGCCATTAGTAATGCCGCGCAAGCCTACGGTCTCTACTACGCGCCGGACCCTTCCTCACAAATCGCCTGCACCATCGGTGGCAATATTGCGGAAAACTCCGGTGGTGTCCATTGCCTGAAATATGGACTGACGGTCAATAATGTTCAGCAAATCACCATCGTCACCATGGATGGCGAACTGGTGACGTTTGGCAGCAGCGGTTATGACGGACCCGGCTATGACCTGCTGGCGTTGTTCACCGGCTCAGAAGGGATGCTGGGTATTGTCGTTGATATCACCGTCAAACTGTTACCCATCGCCGAACACGCCAAGGTCCTGCTTGCCGCGTTTGATGATGTCGAACAGGCCGGTTCTGCGGTTGCTGCCATTATTGCTGAGGGGATTATTCCAGCAGGCCTCGAAATGATGGATAATCTCGCCATCCAGGCAGCGGAAGACTTTGCAAAAGTGGGTTACCCCATCGATGCCGCCGCGATATTACTTTGTGAACTCGACGGTAATAAAGAAGAAGTGCTTGAACTGATCGAACGTATAAAAAAGATCATGCACGACTACAAGGCTACTTCGATTCGTATTTCTGAATCAGAACAGGAACGCTTACAACTCTGGCAGGGACGCAAGTCGGCATTTCCCGCTGTTGGTCGTCTGGCCCCGGATTATTACTGTATGGATGGCACGATCCCACGCAAACAATTATCTGTAGTATTAAAACGAATTAGTGATTTATCCAAACAGTTTGACTTGCCTGTTGCTAATGTCTTTCATGCCGGCGACGGCAACCTGCATCCGTTAATTCTCTATGATGCGAACAAACCAGGAGAACTAGAGCGTACAGAAGAATTTGGTGCCATGATTCTCGAATACTGTGTTGAAGTAGGTGGTACGATCACCGGTGAACACGGCGTCGGCATTGAAAAGATCAATCAAATGTGTGTGCAATTTGCCAAACCGGAACTACAGCAGTTTCATGCAATCAAGGCCGCGTTTGATCCGGCAGGACTACTCAATCCCGGCAAAGCGGTCCCGACGCTGCATCGCTGTGCCGAACTTGGTGGCATGCATGTACACAATGGCCAGTTACCTCATCCTGAACTCGAACGCTTCTAAACTCGCATGTCTGATCAAAGCCTCGCACTACAAAAACGCGTAAAGGAGCATATTGACCGTGGTCAGGCCATGCAGATTACAGCAGGCAACAGTAAACGCTTTTATGCCAACCAGATCCATGGTGAAGAGCTGTCGGTTAAGGAGCACAGCGGAATTGTGCATTATGAACCGACGGAACTGGTGATCACCGCGCGTTGCGGAACTCCCCTGCAGGAAATCGAGTCGGCACTGGCAGAACAAAACCAGATGCTAGCCTTTGAACCGCCCTGTTTTAGGCCTGAAGCGACACTCGGCGGTTGTCTCGCAACAGGCTTGTCTGGACCACGTCGGCCGTTTACCGGGGCAGCCAGAGATTTTACCCTGGGCATGCGGATCATCAATGGTCAGGGTGAAATCATGAAGTTCGGTGGCGAGGTAATGAAAAATGTCGCCGGTTATGATGTGTCACGCCTGTTGGTCGGCTCAATGGGGACCCTGGCGATTATCCTTGAGGCTTCGCTCAAGGTCCTGCCCAAACCAGAAATGGAAGTCACTATATATTATGAGTTGACCGAGCGTGCTGCGCTAACCCGTAGCAACGAACTATGCGCACAGAACCTGCCCGTTTCAGCCACCTGCTATGATGGTAAGCAATTATATATACGTCTGTCCGGAACGGAGTCGGGAGTAAACAAAGCCCTGAGGACCCTGGGCGGGGAGCGAATTAACAATGCAGATACCTTCTGGGACAGTATCAAAAACCAGAGTCATGAATTTTTCAATCATAAACAACGACTCTGGCGCTTATCTCTGAATTCCTCTGCGCCACCTCTGGAACTAATGGGTGATCAATTAATCGAATGGCGTGGAGCACAGCGCTGGCTGATCAGTGAACAGGCGCCGGAGATTGTCAGAGAGGTTGTGAGTCAACATGGTGGGCACGCCACGATCTTTAAAAATGCTCAAGCGGGTGACGAGGTATTCCAGCCGATTTACGGCAAGCTGCACGAATTACATCTGAATCTAAAGCTGGCGATGGATCCGCAATGTTTGTTCAATCAAAGCCGCATGTATGATGGGTTTTGACCATGCAGACTAGCATCCCTGAACAGATTCTAAATACTTATGAAGGCCAGCAGGCGGATCAGATCCTGCGTACCTGTGTTCACTGTGGCTTCTGCATAGCTACCTGTCCAACTTATCAACTCCTGGGTGATGAACTGGATAGCCCGCGTGGTCGTATTTATTTAATGAAAAAGGTGTTTGAAGGTGAAACACCGACGTTAAAAACGTTAACCCATCTGGATCGTTGCCTGACCTGTCGCAGCTGTGAAACCACCTGTCCTTCGGGGGTTGAGTATGCGCGTCTGCTCGATCTTGGCCGACATTTTGTTGAGCAAAGGACACGCCGACCTTTTATCGATAAACTTAAACGTCATGCCCTGCACTGGCTGTTATCCAGTCCAAAACGTTTTAGTTTTCTATATAGACTGGCAAGTAAATTTGATCCTGTACTACCTGCTGCGTTGAAGAGCGGAATCCAACCTGCGATTACCAAACCAACAACGCCAGCCAAACATGAGCGTTCGGTACTCCTGTTACAGGGTTGTGTACAACCGACGATGGCACCGAATATCAACCTGGCTACTATAAAGGTGCTGGACAAGCTAGGGATCAATACCGTTGTCCTTGAGGAAACCGAGTGTTGTGGCGCCATTTCACATCACTTAAATAAACAGCATGCAGCACTGAAAACCATGCGCCAGAATATCG